>JAFGSR010000143.1 GCA_016934515.1 Sedimentisphaerales bacterium | reverse complement strand
CGCCATAACCATCCCAATTCTAAACACTTGTATTAATCTGCCAACGAAAATGAATTATCGCCTATTTACCAACACACGTCAAGGTCGAGAATTCACCCCTAAAATCAGCCAAAATCCAACACTTTCCCGAAAAATCCTAATTTTTCCCGTACATTACCTTTAAATGAGACCAGCTTGTTTCATGCTTGATTTTCGCTGAAAGTGGTTATATTCTGCAGGGTAATTATGCAGAATATTTCACTTTCTACATCAAATCTAAAGGAGCTATTTCATGGCTAAGAATGTTCGTATCATGCCGTGCCTCGATATGCAAAACGGCCGGGTAGTAAAAGGTGTGCACTTCGTGGATATCAAAGATGCCGGCGACCCGGTCGAGTGCGCCAAAGCTTACTGCCAGGCCGGGGCCGATGAACTGGCACTGCTGGATATTACCGCTACCGTCGAGGGACGCAAAACCATGCTCGATGTGGTACAAAAAGTCGCCCAGGCAACCACCATACCTTTTACCGTCGGAGGAGGTATCAACGATGTTGCTTCTGCCGCTGCTGTGCTCGAAGCTGGCGCCGATAAAATTTCCACCAGCAGTGCCGCTTTTCGTCGGCCGGAAGTTATTGCAGAGATGGTAAAGGAATTCGGCCCGGAAAAAGTAACCGTCGCTATCGATGTCGATCAGAATAAAAAATTACCCTCAGGCTACGAAGTTTACATCGACGGCGGCAGAACAGCTACCGGCGCTGACGCCCTCGAATGGGCCAAACAGGTGGATGGCTACGGAGTTAGCGTGATTCTGCCCACCAGCAAGGCCGGCGACGGCGCCCAGACCGGTTTCGACCTGCCGGTTATCCGGGCGATGGCCTCGGCGGTTTCCGCCGAAATAGTCGCCAGCGGCGGAGCAGGAAAGCTCGAACACTTTTACGAAGCGGTCCAAGCCGGGGCGACCATTCTGTTAGCTGCCTCGGTCTTTCACTTTCATATCATTGATATCCCTGAGCTAAAAGATTATCTACGCAACCAAGGCGTTGCGGTAAAATAAACATGACAGTTGATCGGCTTATTTTAGGCGCCCACATGTCCGCTGCAGGCGGTCTCGAAAACGCTCTGTGGGCCGCCAAAAAACACCGCTGCTCGTGTGTGCAATTGTTCGTCACCAACCAGCGACAGTGGAAGCGTACACCGCTCGAAAATGATGAAGCTGAAACGTTCATCCGCACCCGCCGCGAAACCAACATCACTCCGGCAGTAGTTCACGGCAGCTATCTAATCAACTTAGCTGCCCCCGATCCGACAACTTACAAACGCTCGCTTGCCGCCCTGGCAGACGAATGGCAGCGCAGTCAACAAATCAATGCTGATTTTTATGTCATCCATCCCGGCGCCCATCTGGGCAAGGGCGAAAAAGCCGGCCTGAATAAAATCGTGACCTCCATAAATAATGTAATCTCAACAACTAACAACTGCCACTGCCGATTGCTGCTGGAAACCACCGCCGGCCAGGGCACCTGCCTGGGACACCGTTTTGAACAGCTTGCTGAAATCATCTCCCGCGTTGACCGGCCCGAACTGCTCGGTGTATGCCTGGACACCTGCCACATCTTCGCCGCCGGTTACGACTTCCGCACCCCGGAATCTTTCAACGAAACCATCCGGCAATTCGACAAGACCATCGGCCTGGAAAAACTCAAACTCATCCACGTCAACGATTCCAAAACCGACCTCAACAGCCGCGTTGACCGCCACGAACACATCGGCAAAGGCTTCATCAGAAACCGGGGCTTCCGGAACTTCCTCACCGACCCCCGCACCCGTAAATTGCCCTTCATCCTGGAAACCCCCAAAGGCCTCTCCCCCGGCCGCCGCAACCTCGACATGCTCAACCTAGCCACCCTCCGCCGCCTGGCAAAATAATAATCAAATTGAGTTATCTACCCCTTTTTATATCGAATGGCTTATCCGGACTAACCGATCGCCTTATGATACTCCTGCAGCGAACACACCTCCGAACCGCCGCCCTGCTGCGCCGCAATGCCTTTGACCGTCGCCCGTGCCGCCGCCAGCGTAGTAATGTAAGGCACCTTGTATTTTATCGCCGCTTTGCGAATGTAAGAATCGTCATGCTTGCCCAGCTTGCCAATCGGCGTGTTAACCACCAGATGAATATTACGGTTCTTGATCTCATCGACAATCCCCGGCCGCCCTTCAAACATCTTCCGCACCAACTCACAACTGACACCGTTTTCCTTCAGGTAATTACAGGTGCCCGTCGTCGCTGTTATTCCAAAGCCTAACTTGGCAAACTCCCGCGCCACTTCCAACGCCGCCGGTTTTTCCTTATCCGTCACCGTTATAAGAACCGTCCCCTCGCACGGCAGCTTCAGCTTGGTCGCTTCCTGAGCCTTAAAAAATGCCAAACCAAATGACTTGGCAATCCCCAGCACCTCGCCGGTCGAACGCATCTCCGGACCCAGCAGCGGATCAACTTCCTGGAACATATCAAACGGAAAAACCGCCTCTTTCACGCCGTAATGCGGAATCTTTTTGTCCTGCAGATTCAACTCCGACAATTTCTTACCCAGCATCACCGACGTCGCCAACCGGGCCATCGGAATATTGCAAATCTTCGAAACCAGCGGCACCGTCCGCGACGCCCGCGGGTTGGCTTCCAGAATGTAAACCTTGTCGTTCGCGATAGCGTACTGAATATTCATCAGCCCCACCACTTTCATTTCTATCGCGATTTTTTTCGTGTATTCGTAAATCGTCTCAATGTGCTTTTTCGCGATGGTCGTTGGCGGAATCACACACGCCGAGTCACCCGAATGCACGCCCGCCAACTCGATGTGCTCCATCACCGCCGGAACAAACGCATCCGTCCCGTCTGCAATCGCATCGGCTTCAACTTCGATGGCGTTTTCCAGGAACTTATCTATCAAAATCGGCCTATCCGGCGTCACCCCAACCGCCGCCGCCAAATATTCCCGCAACATCTCCTCATCGTGCACCACTTCCATCCCCCTGCCGCCCAAAACATAAGACGGCCGCACCATCAACGGATAACCAATCCGCCCCGCTATCGCCAACGCATCATCCAGGTTCACCGCCATACCCGATTCCGCCTGCGGAATCCCCAGCTTCTCCATCATCTGCCGAAACAAATCCCGATCCTCCGCCATGTCAATCGTACCCGGCGACGTACCCAAAATCGGCACTCCCGCTTCCTCCAGCTCTCTGGCGATATTCAACGGCGTCTGCCCACCAAACTGCACAATCACCCCTTCGGGCTTTTCCTTCTCGTAAATACTCAACACGTCTTCCACCGTCAACGGCTCAAAATACAGCTTATCCGACGTGTCATAATCCGTCGAAACCGTTTCCGGATTGCAGTTAACCATTATCGTTTCCATCCCCGCATCCCGCAACGCAAACGCCGCGTGCACACAACAGTAATCAAACTCGATGCCCTGGCCGATCCGGTTCGGGCCACCGCCCAGCACCATTATCTTACGGTTCGCACTGACATCAACTTCATCCTCGGCGTTGTAAGTCGAATAGTAATAAGCCGCGTCTTCCACACCGCTGACCGGCACCGCATGCCAACCTTCCACCACGCCCAACTTGGTCCGCCGGGCACGAACATCCTTTTCCGCCACTCCCAGAATCTTGGCCAGGTACTTATCCGAAAAGCCATCCTTCTTCGCTTGCGTTAACAAATCATCCGGTGGCAGTTTCCCTTTGTGTTTCAGAACCTGCTCCTCCAATTCCACCAGCTCCTTCATCTGCTCAATAAACCAGGCTTTGATGTAGGTCTTCTCGAACAGTTCATCAACCTTCGCCCCTTTTCGCAACGCTTCGTACATAATAAACTGCCGCTCACTCGTCGGAACCGCCAGCAGGTGCATCAATTCCTCCAAAGACTTTTCGTTGAAATCCTTGGCAAAGCCCAACCCATATCGCCCCGTCTCCAGCGAACGGATCGCCTTCTGCAACGCTTCCTTGTAATTTTTCCCCAGGCTCATCACTTCGCCAACTGCCCGCATCTGCGTTCCCAGCTTATCCTCGGCACCTTTAAATTTCTCAAAGCCCCACCGCGCAAACTTCACCACCACATAATCACCCCACGGCTCATACTTTTCCAGCGTCCCTTTTCGCCAATAAGGAATCTCATCCATCGTCATCCCGCCCGCCAGCAACGACGACACAAACGCTATCGGAAATCCCGTCGCCTTACTCGCCAACGCCGAACTCCGCGACGTCCGCGGATTAATCTCAATCACCACCACCCGCCCCGTCTTCGGATCATGAGCAAATTGCACATTCGTCCCGCCAATCACCTCAATCGCTTCCACAATATCATACGAATACTTCTGCAATTTCTTCTGCAGCTTCTCGTCAATCGTCAGCATCGGAGCCGTGCAGTACGAATCCCCCGTATGCACGCCCATCGCATCCACATTCTCAATAAAACACACCGTAATCTTCTGGTTCTTTGCGTCCCGAACCACTTCCAGCTCCAGCTCTTCCCAGCCCAGTACCGATTCCTCCACCAGAATCTGCCCCACCAGACTCGCCGACAAGCCCCGACTGGCTATCGTCTGCAACTCCTCCTGATTATAAACCAGACCGCCCCCGGTCCCACCCATCGTGTAAGCCGGACGAATCACCAGCGGATAACCCAATTCCCCCGCAATCTTCTCCGCCTCTTCCACCGTGTACGCCGGTGCACTCCGCGGCATCTCAATCCCCAACCTATCCATCGTCTCCTTAAACGCGATCCGGTCCTCGCCCCGCTCGATGGCATCGATATTCACCCCGATAACCTCCACCCCAAATTTCTTGAGCACTCCGGTCTTGGCCAGCTCCGAAGACAGATTCAGCCCCGACTGTCCACCCAGATTCGGCAACAACGCGTCCGGCCGCTCCTTCTCGATAATCCGCGCCAGCGTCTCCACATTCAAAGGCTCAATATAGGTCACGTCCGCCGTACCCGGATCGGTCATAATCGTCGCCGGATTCGAATTCACCAGCACAATCTCATAACCCAGCTTCCGCAACGCCTTACACGCCTGCGTCCCCGAATAATCAAACTCACACGCCTGACCAATCACGATCGGGCCGCTGCCAATAATCATAACCTTATTAATGTTCTCCAGCTTGGGCATTCTGACTACCTTTCAATATTTAAAATTTCTACAAAATCAGCTTCGAAAGAAAGAATCTGGCCGAATCCTCCATTAGACAGCATTTAATCAGATTAATCCCACCAAGTCAAATTGAAATCAATCACCCGACTCAAATCAGCCCCAGAGCTGCTTTTTCTGATAATTACCCAAAATGCAGCTCAATAACGTCCTTGTCGCACAACGGATAATCCCGCGGAACCTGCTGCCCCGGGTATTTATCCCGGCCCCACCCCCGTGCGAACCGCAACTTCTCCGCCAGCTCCCGATGTACTTTATACGCCAGATCCTGCACCGTCGCCCCCGCCCGCAACGTGAAAGGTTCGGACATATCAGCCTCCTTTCCCGGATGCTTCGAATACACTCGCACAATCCCCAGCTTCTCAAAAATCTTCCGCCCCAACCTCTTCAGACTCTCCGGCTGCTTCACCGAAACCACCATCATCTCGAAATGCGCACCATACATATCCTTGAGCACTTTAAAATCCCCTTCACTTGCCAGCTCTCCTTTCGTCGCCACACAAAAGCTCGGCCGCGCCATCCGCTTATACAAATCCTCCTGCCCATCCGCACTCGGCGGCACAATCAGCGTCCGCTCATGCAAAAAATCCAGACACACCTCTAATTGCTCCGTCACATCCGCCGCCGACAAATCCACCACCACCATTATCAAATCGCACTGCCGATAAGCATTCGTCTGACCCGGCTCCACGTGCTCACGCGTTATCGGCGGCATATCCACCAACTGAATCCGAACATCCTCATACAGCAGAATCCCCGGCACCGGCCCGTGCGTACTGAACGGAAAATCCGCCACCTGCACATGAGCATTGGTCAGATGCGCCACCAGATCACTCTTGCCGACGTTCGGCGTACCCAACAGCACCACCTGTCCCGCCGCCGCCCCCTTCGGCACATGAAAAACATCCCCCTGCCGCGCCGCCCCCTTGCCGGTCCCCCCTGCCGTCTTCAACTTAGCGAGCCGCCGCTTGATGTCCGCCTGCATGTGATCCGTCCCCTTATGCTTCGGGATCACCTGCAGCATCAACTCCAGCGCCGTAACCTTCTCCTCGGTACCGCTCGCCTGCCGATACAGCGCCTCAGCCTTACGATATTCCGGTGTCAAATTCGCCGGCATGATTACTCTTCTGGATTATCAATTTTCAAAAAGTTTTATTGAATTAACCTGACCATCATCTTCACATCCAGAAGTTATCTTACCACCCCACCCACCAATTTCAACCCATTATCTGCCCGGCCCCACCAGCGACCGACTCATGCAATGCCGCCGTAACACTAACACATAAACCATCCACGTCCCCGCCGTCGCCACCGCCAGCCAAGCCGCCCCCACATCCAGCAACAGCCACGCCACGTTAAGCAAAATACAAAACACAAATATCAGCGGCCCGGCAAACATCATCACCGCGTTCTGCCGCCCAAACAGCGTCCCCACTGCAAAACCCATCGGCATCAGCAGCGGACACAGGTAAACATGACTGATCAACGGAGCTACAAACTTTATCGTTCCTCCAGGCTTGCCAAACCAATTGGGTATCTCCGGCATATAAGGCTGTATCAAACTACAAAACACCGCCAATCCCAAAAGCATCAACGTAGCTACTGCCGTTATCGCAATCGCCGAGAAAATCCCCGAAACAAATTTCTCCCGCCGACCAGCCGGCGTCAACAAACTGCAATGCACCGGTAAAATCCACTGCATCGCGCCAATCACCGGCAAGATATATATAAGATCCATGAATGACATTTCAAGTTGATTAACTCTCCTCGATCCAATAGAAATTTCCATCCCCCCGCCAAATAAATAACCGTAAAACAGAATCATCACCAACATCCCCACTATAGCGTTCCAGAATCTGGGCATTATCTGATCCACCACCGTGTAAAATTCACCCCAGAGCACCCGACCCCGACTCAATCCCTCCACCCGTTTCATTTTGCTTAATGTAAAACGCTCCAGCCAACCGGGCCTTTCGCTGTTATCCCGACGCTTCTGCATCTCTTTCATCTGCCGCACCCGCCGTGCCTTTTCAACACTCCAGCGATCCATAATATCCAAATAAATCGTACCGCAAAGCCGCCGGGCATGACTGTCCCGCCCCAGCCAAATCCAGGCAAAAATACTCATCACCACTGCCGCCAGAACAAATCCCCACGGCACCGCCCGCACCGCCAGATACAAATGACTATGAAAGAAAAAACTACTAACAAATAAAAGCCCCCAGAACAGCCCCGGAATACTCGGATATGTATCACTTCTAAAAACAAACATCACACTGAAAAAATAATACAACATTCCAATAGAAATAATCCCCGCCAGCAACAACAATAACTCTAACGCAGCACCATCCAACACAGCTACAAACGGCAAGGAAAACACAATATTCAAAACCAATCCGACGCTGAAGACAAATTTTCTCCCCAACTGACGATGTCCCGGCAAACAAAATGTAAAGGCTTTGGATAAAGTGTCTTTCTGCAACGAAGCAACCAGCATCCCCGCCAGCAAATTAATCATCAGAAAACCCACTATAATCGGCTTATCGGGTTTTTTGTAAAGCATTAAAAAAGTCGGTAACTGCGCCAAAATAATCAAATACCAAAACCACAGCCCCCGCCGCTGGTAAAAATGCTTCAAATTCGCCGCCATAATGCTCATGACAACACCTCCGCCAACTCCTCGCCTCTGCTGCAGCCGTTCTGCGTCATCAACACCTTGTAAATCTCCTCCAGATCCAGCGCTTCGGCTTCAACTTCCCAGCTCTTTTCCCGCCCCAACTGCAACAGCTTTTCCAAATTCGTCTTTTCACAAATTATAATTGCCTGGCCTAGACTTTGCTCCAGCGACACCACCGCCACCGGCAGACTCGCCTGATCGAACTGCTCCCCCGCCCGCGTCAGCCTCACCCGTACATATTCCTCCCGCAGCTCATCAAATCCGCAATCCCGCAAAATCCGCCCCTGCTTCATGATTATCGCGTGATCGATCACCTTTTCCACGTCCGACAATATGTGCGACGAAATTATTATCGTCCTGCTGGCGTCCTGAATAATCTTCAATAGCAAATCCAGAAACTGCCCCCGCGCCAACGGGTCCAGCCCACTGGCCGGCTCATCCAGAATCAACAACTCCGGATCAAAACCAATCGCCAGCAACACCGCCACCTTCTGCCGCTGTCCCGGCGAAAGCGCCCCCACCCGCGCCTTCAGATCGATCTCAAAATCTTCAATGTATTCCTGCTGCAACTGGATGTTCCAGTTGTCATAATACGCCTGCACATAACGCAGATGCTGCGCCACCGTCATCCAGTCCAGCAACTGCCCCTCCTGATGCACATAACCAATCCGCGCCAGTTGTTGCGGCCCCAACCTGGATGCATCACAACCAAACGTCGTACAACCGCCCGAATCCGCCAGGTACAAACCAATCATGTGCCGCAACAGCGTACTCTTCCCGCAGCCGTTGGCACCCAACAACCCGATGATGTGCCCGCGATTCACGTCCAGACTCACACCATCCAGCGCCTGGATCTTGCCAAAACGCTTACTCAAATTCTCAATCGTTACTATCGGTTTTGCCAGATTCATTTTATCGCACCTCTTATAATTGCGTTATCCAGGTACATTTCATCAATAATTTCCTTAATCTCCGCGCGCCCCATCCCGAACAACCGGGCGTTGGCAATCGCCTTGCCCAACTGCCGCTCCACCAGTTCCTTTCCCGTCTGCTGTTTCTGATCCGCACTGACCACCGCCACAAACAGCCCCACCCCCCGGCGCCGCTCGACCAGCTTCTCCATCTCCAGATAAGCATAAGCCTTACTAACCGTCATCGGATTAACCTTCAGCTTACCCGCCAACTCCCGCACCGACATCAACTGCTCACCCGCCGCGATTAATCCGCCAACAATCTGCCGCCGAATCTGCTCGATTATCTGCCGGTAAATCGGCACCCCGCTGTGATGGTCAATTTCTAACAGCATTTTTCACTT
>JAFGSR010000142.1 GCA_016934515.1 Sedimentisphaerales bacterium | reverse complement strand
TTCGTGAAGAGATCAAAAATTCATAAGACGTTAATTATTAACATATTATGACGATGTAAAATAAAAATCGTGCATAAAAAGCAAGAAATTGTTGGATTGTATTACAAAAATACACAGAAAACACAAAAGAAATTAAGATTTTAGACAGAGCCTGCCCTGAGCGGGATCGAATGGTATAGCAGGATCGACAAGATTTTTATTTTACCATGAAGTGCATGAAGCTCATGAAGAATTAATTTTGCTATGAAGATGATGAAGGAATTCAAAATATTTTTGGTGTTTGTGGTTTGTCTGGGGGTGATTTGTTTTTTTGGGGTGATGGAATCTTTGTTAAAGGCGAAGCAGGAGCCGGTGGAGATGGTGGTTAACGGGATGCTGTTGCGTGCGATGCGTGATCCGATGGATCCGCAAGCGTTGGAGGAGATTGCTGAGGCGGGGCAATATTTGGCGGAGAACAAGAGCGGAATCGATGATCTGATATGTGATTTTCTAGCAACGTCAATCATGAAAACGCGAGGAGAGGTTCTGGCAGCGCGGTGGCGGCAGGACAACAGCCAGGTTCAGGACAGGGATGAGGCAAGGGGTGCATTACTGGAAGCGGTAAAGTCCTATGTATCATTACAGGAACAGGGGCGGGAGAAGATTGGATTACTGGAGAAGAGATACGGGATCAAGGTGGACCAGAGTGAGCATTGGCGGCAGTTGAACAGTTATATTACGCGATCGAATTATGATTTGGGGTGGATATTTTACAATTTGGCGGTTATTTCGGAGGGAGAGGGGCCCAAAGATGTTTTTTTGCACAAGGCATTGAACAAGTTTAAAAATTTCACCTCGGGCGGATATCGCAATCATCCGGTTATAGCGAAATGTTTTCTGGGGCAGGCGTTATGTCTATATGAGTTCGAGCGGTATTATGAAGTGCTGGAGTTGCTGGGTCTGGATCGAATCGACGCGATGAACACCGAGCCGGAGACGTATAAGCGGATTTCGTATTTGCGGATCAAGGCGGCGCGGGAGTTGCCATCGCAATTGAAGGTGATTCAGTCGGCACAGCAATATTTTTCGGCGTTGCCGTCTGATCCTCAACTGGATGCGGTGGAGTTGGAGCTGTTGACGGAATGGGGACGGAGTCTGAAGGTGCTGATTGACAATTTGCCGGCGGATGATTATCAGCAGGCTGCTATTGGGCGTCTGGAATCGATTGCGCAGATGGTTTATCCGTACGGGGATCCGTGGTGTAAGGATCTGGCGGAGATTATGGGTGAATTGTCAACGGATTCTCCTTTTGTCTGTCTGGCCCAGGCGCGGCGATATTTTGGTGAGAAGAAATACCGACAGGTTATTGAAAAGACAGAAAAAGCAATGGCTAATCTGCAGGCCGACGCGTCAGAGCGGCTGCGGGCGGATTTGAGTTATCTGAAAACGGCGTCGTTCTGGAATCTGGGTCAGTGGCGTCAAGGGTATTTATCGGCGTGGGAGTTTTTGGCGGAACACGGAGAGGACGAGCGTAGTGCCGGGATTTGTCGGTGTGGAATTCAGGCGGGGATTAAAATGCTGGAAACGGGGGAGAAATTCGAGTGGTCGGGTTTTTTGCGATTTCTGGATTTTGTGGAAAAGGGTTGGCCGGAGAATCCGGAGGTGAGGAAGATTGCGTGGTATCGTGGCCGAGTGCTGCTGGAGATGGAGAAGTATCCGGAAGCTGAGGTTTTGTTATTGGGGATTCCGGTGGATTCGGAATTTTATGGTCAGGCGCTTTACGGGATTGCGCTGTCGGCATATCGTCAGGCGGAGCAGTATAAGGCGAAAGATTCCGCAACTGAATCGTCAGAGACTGCAATTGGACCGGATAAAGCTGAAGCCAAGTCGATTGAGCCTCCAACCGGTTCGGATGAAGATGAAACGGTGCGGAATTTGTTGTCGCGGTCAGCGGAAGCTCTGGAAAATTACACCAAGTTAGTGAAGTCAAAAACAGAGGCTGATGTTTTGCTGGACAAGGCAGTGCTGCAGTTGTCGCTGGCGGTTTGTCGGGGGCTGCTGGATATGAATCCGCCTGGAGCAAAGGCAACTTTGGAATTGTTGGGGAATCTGGAATCGATGTCGGTGAAAAACGAAATTCTGTATCACCGGCAACGTGCGTTGAATCTGGAAGCACAAGCGGCGGCGGGCAATCTGGAAGAGGTGTTGGTGTTGTTGCAATCGGCAATGCGGATGGAAACGACAGACAAGTATGTGATTCTCAGCATGGTCAAGGCGAGCGATAAGCTGGAGGAAACTGTCCGGGAGCAGTCCGGGCAGGTGGATAAGATTTTGGCGGAGAACATCAATCAGAAGCTGTTGGAGTTGTATCGCTATTTGTTTAAGTACGCGGTGGTTGGGAGAGAAAAGGGTGCTATCGAAGAAGCGGCGTTGCGGGGTAGACTGGCGGAGAGTTTGTTGCGGTGCGGGCGGAAACAGGAAGCGATAAATAATTACCGGTGGTTGCTTGAAAACCTGCCGAGGGAGCAGAGGGGCGGGATTATGCGGAAGCTGGCGTTGACCTACGAGCAAGTTGAAAATTATGATGAGGCGATTGTTCAGTGGCGGACCCTGGCAAAAGGATTGCCCCCGGAGACGGAAAGTTGGCTGGAAGCTCAGTATAATTTAATCCGTTGCAATATATTGGCCCAGCGTAAGGATCAGGCGCGAAAGCTGCTGGGTATGTTCCAGTTGCGGCACGGAGCAATTGAGTCGGAGCGGTGGCGGGTTAAGTTCGATGAGCTGGATGAGAAATTGAATAACTTGTGAGTATTCACGGTTTTATTGAACCATGAAGGGTGTGAAGTTAATGACGAATGACGAAGCCTGAATGACGAATCAATGACGAATGACGAAAAATCAAAGGTAACACGGGGCAAAACGGAGAGTCCGGCAAGACAAAACGGATGGATCAGATTGAGTAAATAAGCCAGTTGAGAAAATCCGATAAAGCTGGATGCTCAGACAACATTCGTCTGTGATAAAGGTACAGAGACAGGCATGAGGATTGAATGGACAATTTTTTATCGCATTCTGGATATTCCAGATGAGATAGCTTCGCCTAATTATTTTCAGTTGCTGGGTGTGGAGCCTGGCGTATGTACGGCTGAGTTGGTGATGCAGTCGCTGAACGAGCGTAAGAAGCGATTGCGGCAGAATATTCCGGGACCGCATTTTATACCGCTGGTGCTGAAGTTTGAGCAGGAGAACCTGGACCCGGCGGCGGCGGTGCTGAGTGATCCGCAGAAGCGGGTGGAATATGAGCACCAACTGGAAGAGTCGCTGCAAAAGCCAAGTGCAGCGCAAAAGAAGGCTTATCGAGCGAGCATTATCAGGAAAGGCCGAGAGCTGGTTTTGTCGGCATTGAATGACGAGGGAGCAATCAGCGGGGAAAACCGAGCGGTGCTGGGTGGTCAATTGCAACGTTTGGGTTTTTCGCAGGGTGATATCAGGGTGTTATTCGAGGGGATTCCAACGGTGGAAGCGATAGATGCTCCATCGCATGACAATGAGCTGGATTTTTATGTCAACGCGGTGCGGCTGGCGGTCAGTGGTGGATTGCTGGATAACAGCGACGAAAGAAAGTTGATGAACCTGGCGAAGCATCTGTCGCTTTCGTGTGAGGAAGCCCGTCTGGTTATTGAAAAGCAGTTGGGCGAGAGCGAGGCCCGGCGGGGCGAAAAGGATATCGCTTTGCTGGAAAAGGAATTTATTGAGAAGATCGAGCAATTGTTTTCGGAGGGAGTGCCCAGTGCGGAACGGCAAAGCATTTTGCTGGCTGAAGGTGTGGTTTCGGGACTGGATATTGAATCGGCAAAAGTAATATTGTCTGAATATTTGTCCAAGTTCTCAACTGCAGAGGCAGGGTCTGGGGCGGTTGCGGCGAAACCGGTTATCGAGTTGAAAAATAAAGTCGTGCTAAAACCGAAAGCTGAATCGGCGTCAGTTGCTACTTTTGAAGAGCCGGAAGCTGAAGCTGAAACGGCATTTGCGGAAACTGATCGGCGAGGATTTTTTGGAAAGCTATCATTTTACCTGTTAAGTTTTGGGATTCCGGCGTTGGTTATCAGCGTATTTACACTGCTGTTTATGTATCAGACCGGGAATTACAGCCGGAGAAAAAAAGAAAAGCCGAGCGGTGTTGATTTTGTTGAAAGGCAGGACGAGAAGGTTGTTACAACCGAGTTGCAGCCGGAAACGGGTGAGTTTAAGACCGGTCCGGATTCTGACGCACAGGTCAAAACCACACCTGACAGGCAGTCGAAGGATTATTCGCCCGGTCATGTCAGGAAGATTTCGGGGACAATTGAGACGCTGCGAAACAGTTATTCGGTGAGCAGCCGTTCTGCATATTTACTGGGTGATATTGCCTTGACAATGTTGGCGGTGAAAGATTCGGCGGCTATGTTTGTGGGGGAGAAAAATGACTGGTCTGATCGGCTTATCGAATTGCTGGAGATGGCATACGCGCAGGACCGCAACCGCTATATGGTTAAGGATTTGTATCTGCCGGTGGTGGAGCCGGAGAAAGGTGCTTCGGCGATGGATGAGGTGCAGTTAGCGGAGATTCGGAAGATTTTGCTATCCGCTGAGCCGACGGGATTGAAATATCACGGTATCGAACAGTTGCGGCTGGAGAACACTGCCGGGGCGGGGCAGTTTTTGGTTGATATTTTGCGGGAGAAGAAACTGAATGATCCGAAAGTGGTTTATCGGATTCTGGGAGCTTTACGGGAGATGGATGTTCCTCAGTTGGGAGCTGAGCTGGTGAAGGTTCTTCAGGAGAACTCCCGGCGGATGGTTTTTGAGCCGGTGGTGCAGATGCTGATCGATATTTCGAATATTCCGAAGTGGATGACGCCGGCGAATTGTTCGGGGATTTTGCCGGTTCGCTATGACAGCCAACGTCAAAAGCAATGTGCCCTGTGGTGGAAAAACAATTACGGTAATTATGTTTCCGGCAACACGATCAATAATCCCAGAGGCAGAATTTTTGCGGAACGGGATGAGTATTATGAAGGTCTTAATCCGGAAGATCTGGCGGCGATTAAGCTGACGCTGCTGACGGGTGATTATGCCCGGCAGGGAGCAAAGTTGTTGGAAAGTTTCAGATGGGATGGACAGGCGGAGAATCTGGATGGTTCGGGGGTGTTGACGGAAGCGGTAACTGACTCGGAAGCGGCGGTGCATTTGCTCAATAGCGTTAACGCCTTTGCGGATCAGTGCGTTCGTCTGGTTCGTCAGCATCCGAAGGGTAAGGAATTTTCGCTGGAGATTGATCTGGTTGAATTGCGCCGGCAGAGACGTGGAATTTACAGCGAGAATTCGATACAAAGCATTGAAGGTGCGCTTGAGGCGACGGGTGAGCTTTTGGAAATTATGATCCGCCAAATGGACCCGAAAGGAAATTACGATCAGTTGCTGGAGGGCTATCGTCGGGAGAGAATTTTTTCTACGAAAGAAGTATCCGAGTTGGCGGGTGTTCGACGGAGTTGTTATTTTAATTTGATTTTGTGGGATCTGATATTGTCGCTTAGGAAATGATTCAAGGTAGTCGAGCTGAAAGCAAAAGTAGAACCGCCGACCTGCTGCGACGAGCATCAGCACGGCAAGTGGACGCCGATCCGCCTTCGCATAAAGCTACGGCGGGACAAGTAAACGCGGATTTTATGATATGAAATTTTATGATATGGAAATATTGATGTGTAATAAAAAGGTTACTTTGTTCCTGATGAGGTTTCAGGGGCGGTTGTCTTTGTTATTGTTATTGTTGCTGACGGTGGTAGCTGGGGGTCAGGAAAGCGATGTGATCGGCAGTGAAGCCGGCTTTGTAAATTTTGATCCGAACGATAATGTTCCGGCAGAGGTACGTCCGGGCGGGACTGATTTTGAAGTAATCAATCTGGATGAAAAGATTGAGCAGTTGTATGAAAAATTGCGGCAGGATCCGCTCGATGAGCAGTCGATTCGGGAAATTCGGCAATTGCGAGATCAACGCGAGCAATCGCAAAAAAACGGTTGGGCCAATTTAGCAAATGCTTTGCAGGGTTGTCTGGATAATCGGCCCGATGCGGTTCGGGGTCATTTGGAACGGGTGCTTAAGTCGGCGGCGGTGGTGAAGCTGGCAGATTCATATTTATCGGTGTCGCTGAAGGAGTTTTTGGCGCGATGCGAAGAAAAGATTTCGAAGCCTATCTGTTTGGAGTGCGGCAATACTCATCGGGCGGATTGTACTGCATGTCGGGGCCGAGGCATGGTGCGATGTCCGAAATGCAAAGGCCGGGGCAGTATTCGGGGACGAAATGAACGTGAGGAAATTCGCATGGTGTTCTGTCCGGAATGTTCGGGACGCGGTGAGGTGGTTTGTGAGAAATGCTCGGGGACAGGAATCCAGGAATGCGAAAAATGTTCACGCGAGGGAAATGTCGATGAGCCGTTGATTGATGAAAGAGTTACGCGGGAGATTGAATTTTTGCTTCCGATTGTGCGATATCTGCAGGTGGGCGGGTTGGATTACTACAGCACGGGCACGGCGGGATTGGAGCGTGGGGAGCTTGGGCCGATGGTGGAATTAAGGCGGGAAGAGGTGGATTTTGAGGATTACTCGGACAGTCTCAATCTTGACCCGTTTTCATTGACAGAGCCGACGGTGGGATTTGAATTGCGTTTTGACATCAGGATTACCGGGGGCAGGAACCGGTTTTTTTTGACGGTTGAACTGCCGCGATCGATTCCGGGCAGACAAAGACTGACGCAAATAAAATATTCTCATGAACCGTTACGTACCTGGCTGAGCGGTCCGGGCAGTTACGCTGAATTTGATTTCAGCAATCAGGATAAGGATTTTACTTTGCTGATTACCGGCCAGGCGGCGATTGAACACTACGATTTGGCGCGGGCGATTCGGCAAAAAAACAATCTGAATTATGATGTCGAGATGGCAAAAGATTTTCTGGCGGATGAGTATTTGCTGGAGGTTAATGCCGATGAAATCCGAGAAGCCGCGGGAAAAATCACCGGTGATAATCAGTTGGAACTGGTTCGGCAGATTCATGCGTTCGTTGTAAGCCGACTGCGTTACCAATTTTACAAGGAAAATAAGGGTGCTCTGTGGGCTTTGCGTAACGGGTGCGGTGATTGTGATGAATACACTGCATTGTTTGTGTCTTTATGTCGTGCGAAAAAAATACCCGCGCGTTGGATTATCGGGACCACACTGACCTGGGAGAACACACCCAAGCATTCGTGGGCTGAGGTTTTTCTGGGTGAGTTGGGTTGGGTGCCCTTCGATCCAACCAACAATCAGCGTGCCGGCAGCAACCCGGGGAAATTGCGGCCGATTTATTTTTACGAATCTATCCACCGCTACGATGCGGAACTGGACGGGAATTTTTTCTTCTATTACCGCTACTGGGGCAGTAAGCCTGAGGTGGAGCGGAGGTTGATTTTGAAGGGAATTCCCTAATGCGATATAGTAGCACCCAATTGAAACCGCAGATGAACGCCGATGAACGCGGATTTTTGTGGCCATCAAAAATCACAGAAGAGAATTAGACACTGATTTTTCACTGATTAATAATTAGATATTTATCCATGGATTAAACGGTTTTATAGATTTGAGAAAGCTAAAAAGGTGTTTCGGTATGAATGAATCGGTGGGGTAAGCCCCACCCTTGAAGCCCTACTGATTTTAAGATATTTAACCACGGATTGCTTAGGGCAGTCTAGCCGCAACCAAAATATCTCACGCAAAGACGCACCCGCCGTGCCGACGCCCGTCGCGGCAGGTCGCGGCAGGTCAAGTCGGGCATAACAAGCCGGCAATAACTGCGTGGGTGACAAGTTACCCACCCTACAGATGAAGAGGTTGAAATGATTCAGGTTTTGTGGAGAAAGCCGACGGTGGACTGCATGATGCGTTCGCGGAAATCGACCTGTTGATGGGCGGAATTTTGCTGTTGTAGGTCGGTGAGGTTGGCGCGGCAGAAGTGGCAGCCCAGCCGATTTAGATGGAAGTCCACGTAATCGTGCCAGGGTTTGTCCAAGGTTTCGAGCAGATACCCGCCGATGGTGCTGCGTTTGGGGCAGCTAAGTCGGAGGGATTCCCAAATTTCGCTGAGCAGATTTTCGGAGATGGGGGCTTCATCGGAGAGGTCTGGTGATTTTTCCACCCGGTCGCGAACCTGTTTGAGGCAGCGATGTTTTATTACAGCAATATTCTTTTCGGAAACGCCGGTGATAGCGGCGGCGTCTTTGTTGGCAATTTGGCAATAGAAAAGCAGTTCGATAATCTGCAGGTCGCGGAAGTTGAGCGATTCTTTAAAGCCGTTGACCAGTTCGCGCAAGGCCTGGGCGAGAGTGTGGCTTTGTTGGCTGTGTTGTTCGTCGCGTCTGGCGTACCAACTGGCGGTCTGCTCGGTGGACGGGAGGTATTTGAACGCGTCGGAAACATTGCCGTTGCTGTCGGGGGAATTGAAATGGTCCTGAATCAGGCAAAGTTCCCGCGAGCGTCGGCTGCGGTAACAGTCAATGATTTTTCGGCGGAGGATGGTGAAGAGGTAGGTTTCGAGGCTGGCCTGGCCTCGGAAATTTTCGAGGCCTTTGAGAAAGCCGATGAAGGTTTCCTGGACGAGGTCTTCGGCGTCCACGCGGCGGTTCAGTTTGGTCTGCGCAAAGGCCAGGAGTCTCCCCTCGTAGCGCTGGAGCAGTTGTGCCCAGGCCGATTCGCTGCCTTGGCGTACCTGCTCAAGTAAATAACTTTCCGCCTGTGAAAGTTCACTCATAAATACATTCTAAGCGTTCTCGGTTTATATTGACCAATATATTAATGACGAATGACGAAACCAGAATGACGAATCAATGACGAATAACGAATGACGATTCAGAAAAAAACAGGATAGCGGTTTATCAGGTGAATTTCAAGAATAAAATAACGATGGCGGCGGCAATTACGACGGCTGCGATACGTAGGGACCAGAGATAATAACCTTTGGTGGCGGCGTTCAGGAAGAGATAGACCAGGCAAATGAGGACGAGTAGTCCGGCGGCGGAAAAAGTCTTGGCCAGTAAGCTTCGGCGATGTATTGTGCGGGTTTGATGTACGGATTTGTTGAGTTTTTGTAATTTTTCCGGGGAGATATCCAACAGGATTGCTTCGCGCCAGATTCGCCCGGCAGAGCCATCGAGGCTTTGGACGAAACGATCCTGCACAAAATCATCCAGGGCAATGGTAAGCGGTTCATTTTGTTTTAGCATGCCCTGGTCGCGTATTTTTTGGATGATGTATTGCCGGGCGGCATTGTCGGCCTGCTGTGTGGCCTGGTTGGGCGAGGTGCAGGCTTGGTGGGAGCGAACGATTGCCCAGTGGTGCTGGGGGAACTGATTTACAAAATCGGAATAATTTTCAGACCAGGGTTTTTCCGTAAAATCAATGGTGCGGGAGATCTGGCTGGTGCTGCCGCTGATTTCCATCGAAATAGTACCGCTGAGTTGACCGGCAAAAGGACCATGCTGGGGACCATTGCTCAGGTGCAGCAATTGGTGATTAATCGAGTATTTTGAACAGGACACTTTAATAGTAATTGCGGAGGGATCGGTTTTTTCGATCAGTGTGGCAGGAGGAGCAGTTTCGACGAGCACTTTGAGATTTTCGTTGGTTTGGCGGATGCCGTCGGCGAGGGCGTGGAGGGTATCTGTGGGCAGCAGTTCATCGTCGGTAAGGCTGAAAATTTGAATTACTGTCGGGCGGGCAGGTTTTTCGGGAGCAGATTCAGTCGGAGCATCGGAAGCAGATTTTGGTTGAACGTCAATAGAAGTCGCGGGCAGAACCGAAGAAAAGAGTTCGGGCAACTGTCGTCCCAGGGCCCGGGCGGCGGACGCTTTGGACGGATAAATATCTGCAATAAATCGGTCGTCGAGGCCTTCGGACCAGATTGCGGGCACGACATTTGAGGGTTGGTCAGTTGCTACAACGTCAACCGGGGCTGGGGCCAGGTTATTTTGGGCAACATTACGTGATACCGGTCTAAATGAAAATAACATCAAAAAAACAAATAAAAGTGAAAGCGCCAGCACGCCGACGATAGTACGTCCCAATTTGCCGCCTTTGACGAACAAGAAAATGGGTCCGCCGATCAAAAGTATCAGAGCCGGCAAGCCGATTGCGAATATAATAATTAGTTCAATGGGCCCAGGCATCATTTTATACTCCTTCACTATTTATTACTGAGGAGGAAAATTCATTTTTCCTTTTCGGCGGCCAGGCCAGGACCAGCAGTGCGATTGCCAAAGAAACGAAACCGGTGATGACTTCCTCATCAGTAATGTGACTGAAGAATTCATTAACAACGGAGTTAACAACGTTGCCATTAGAGGCAAGAGTGGCATCATAATAAGCTGGGGTGCCGTCTGCTATCCAGGCCAAAGCAATAAACAATACCAGCAGGGTAACTGCCGCCCGGATGATATGTGCAGCTCCGGCTCGTCGACGGGAAATAAAGATCAGAAGTGCCGAGATAAGAGTCAGAATTAAAGCGGCGGTGATACCGATATTTTCCAGTACATTGGGCAAGTTGTTAGTTCCGAAAAGCTCTTGCAACTCTTTTGCGACAGAAGGATCAGGAAAACCGGCAGCTAACATGGCGGGGAAGTGAATGGCCACGGCCAGGGCAGTGATAAAGGCGGCCAGCAATAAGATATAACCGATTAATCCGGACAATAAAGACAACGGGTAAAAGGGTTCAATGATTTGTGACTGGCGGATGACCGATGAACCGGTTGGCTGGTTTGGGATGGGAGTTGTCAGATCATTTTCGGCAGAATAATTATCATGTTGGGCAGCGGGCTGGTGTAGATTTTCCGGCGAGGCACCCGGTAACGGAGGAGGGCTTGGTACCTGGCGTGGCGGTGGCGGCGGATTGAGTTCGTCGGAGCTTTCCCAGATTTTAAGAATGCGGCCTTGTTTATCCGTAAAACCGCCGGTTAGAATCATTATGATGTCAATAATTTGGCCGATACCCAAGAGCCCCCCGGTAAAAAGCCACAAAAATCCGGTGCCGATTTTGCCGACGTAAAACCGTTGAAAACCGCAAATGCCAAAAATCATGAGACCCGACGCAATCATGGCCCGCAGTCGTTTGAAGGGCGAATAATTTTCGGCGGTAAGGGGCGGGGGATTATGTTCGCCTCGGCGGCAATAGGCGGGTCGATAAGGGATGAAAACGATGTGAAACAGGCAGGCTAACAACCCCAGGCCGCTAGTTACCATTAAAAACACCGAAGCTGGGTGAGGCATATCGGGCAGGGAACCAACAAAACCTGCTGTACACAAACTCATACAGATCGGTCGAATAAGGTAACGGTTCCAGCCGATGAAGGTTGTGCGAAAGCTACGGAATAATGAAAAAATTCCCAGCAAGATAATCCCGACGCCAATTCCTAAGGTAAAATCCGGACCATGCCTTGAACAACTAGTTGCGACCACGAGGGCCACTCCCAGTCCGGAGAGAATTACAAAAGCCACCGCCCAGATAAGCTGAACGAAAACGGGAATCTTACGAATCGGTGTCAGTGCTGAATCGCGGTGGGCATGATCGCGGTTTTGTGCGGGTTTTTGAAGTGGTGGCTGGGAAGCAGCTTTTCGGTGTTGGGCCTGTTGGTTGGAAGCGGGCTGGTTGTTTGCATTGAGGCGTCCCTGGTGCCATCTTTTTCGCCAGGTGGGATCGAAGGGTGAGATTATCTGCATCACCAGCGACACCCCAGCCAAAACACCGGCGGCGATAACGGAAGTACCGTCGAACATTTCCGAACAAATATAGGCGAAGAAACCAGCCAAGACCGCGTGCCATAATGATACTCTTTCGGAGCGATTGACGGCGGTTATTTTCCACCAATCGAACAGGCACAAAGTAATCGCTATTACTATCAGGGTTCGGTTAAACGAATTGAATGAAAGAGCCAAAGTTCTTCCACCGACTTCAGTAATAATGGCATAGATCGGCAAACTAGCTATGGTGGCCCCGACTGCAGCAATCAGCCCGGTAGCAGCTTTTCTTACCCAGGAAGACTCGGCCTCCATGTTGGCGAGCCAGTTCCAGCGAGCCAGGTGCAAACCCGCGCTTGCTCCCATAATCATCAGGAATTGCAGGCCCATGCATCCCATGACCCAGGAAAAACTCCCCCCAAACATCATGGAGGATCCAAGGGCGACGACAAAAGCTGCAACAATCGCTAAAATCAGCTTTTGGTTTTTGTCGATGGGATCGTTTTGCGGATCACCGGTTGGTTTATTGGCGAAACGTGCGGGTTGAGCGGCAATGCCGAGAGGCGATGGGATTGCGGTTTGAGCGTTTTGGCTGGGGGATTTTGGTAAGGGGATCGGGAGTTTTTCAGCGATTTTTTCGGCTACGACGGACAAGCTTTCCGGGGCAAATTGCGAGACGCTGTTGCGAACGTATTCGGCGCCGAAAATTTCCTCTACCATTTCCTGAACGCTACTAAAACGCTGGGCTGGGTCCTTGGCCAAGGCGCGACGGATGGTTCGGGCGAAGGGTTCCTCGACATTTTCCAGCTTGGGTTCGTCGGTCATGTGCTTCATCAAAATTTCGGCCGGTGATGAACCGTAAAAAGGCACCTGCCCGGTGAGCATTTCATAAAGCAGCACGCCCATGGCGTAAATGTCGATGCTGCTATCGTAACAACCGGCACCGATTTCCGGCGCCATGTAGTGGACAGTTCCGACGGTGATGGTTTGCTGACTGTGGCGGGCGGTGTTAATGGCTTTGCTCAGGCCGTAATCGCCGATTTTGACGTAGCCGTTCTCGTAAAAAATGTTTCCCGGTTTCAAATCGCGGTGCACGATCC
Source organism: Sedimentisphaerales bacterium (assembly GCA_016934515.1). Taxonomy (GTDB): domain Bacteria; phylum Planctomycetota; class Phycisphaerae; order Sedimentisphaerales; family SM23-30; genus JAFGSR01. The sequence goes on along the minus strand of JAFGSR010000142.1, from coordinate 26,917 downwards.
CGCATTCATGGAGATAACAAAGGCCCTTGGCGATTTCGCGCAGGAAAAAAGCAGCTTTTTGAGGTCCTAAACCCTCGGGCGCATCGTTGATGATTTCCCGCAGCGACGGGCCGGAGACGTATTCCATGATGACGAAGGGAACGCCTTCTTCGTTGTATTTCACATCAAAAATGGTTACCAGGTGCGGACTTTTGAGATTCATGCACTGAGTGATGCCGCGCAGCTCGATCTGTTCGTAATTCTGGATAACCTTCAAGGCGACCTGGCGTCCACCGTCGCTAATGGCGTAATAGACCTCGCCGAAACCGCCCCGTCCGGCAGCGCGTTCTATGGTGTACCCCTGGAGGGGCCGGTCGCCATGTTTGTATTTATATTGCTGCATCCCAGTGCATCCTATCAAAATCCCGTGTTCTTCTACTGCAAAGATTTTTTGCTCTAACAAAACTTGTCCCTGACCTGATCGGGGATGAGTTTTGGTCAGGATTAAAGGTCAGTAATCATTATCCCAGACGCATTTTGTTGGTGCTCTCAATTTTAGATTATGTTGGAACTGAATCAATCAAACCAGCTTTAAAGCTCGGTAATTATCATGGTTAGATTACCTAGATTTATCGGTTTTTCCATCTCAAAAGCGTTGTTTTCATTGATTTTGTTGTTTTCGGCGGTCAAGGGAATCTTGCCGCGACAGAATAACTGTCCGTTTCTCAGGAAAAGGGTGATTTTTTCCGGCAGCGAATCGCAGCGAATGTGGGCCGCCGGGCCGGGAGCGATGATGATTTCGCGATCGAGCAGGATTGCGTCGCGAACATCGGCGCGTCCCATTCGAGTGCCGGCCAAGGTTATAACGGCTGTGTTGCTGGCGGCGTTGGGCCGGCGAAATTTGAATCGGCACCGGCGCGATAACGCTACCCGGTCGCCATTGCCGAGCAACTGATTTCTGGTCGGTGCGTCGTTGACTGCAATGTCGCGATCGGACCGCACAAAGTAATCTTCTTCAGCCCGCTCGATGGTCAACCAGGGCAGATTCGGCTCGGCCATCAGGGGCAAATCGCAAACCTGCTCGCAACTTATCGGCCCGATCGTTACCTGATTGTCGCTAAAGACGGGGAAACTGCCCACGCCGTCCACCTGAATCATGAACTTTTTGGGCAAAATTGTTTTGCCGGTTGCTTTATTAGCAGCGGGCGAGGTGTTAATTTTTTTCGATTTCGATGGTTGAGCTTTATTGTCAAAGGAATCGTCAGTTTCAAAAAACTCCAGCAAACCCAGAGGGCCGGCTTGTAAAGTTTCCAGCCCCTGAGCGATTTTTTCACAACTGTCAATCGTAGTTTTAATCCATTTGGCGTTGGGGAGCAGATTAGCTGTGCGTTGCAAAATGCTAAAAGCCCGGCGGTAATGGCCGCTTTCGATAAATTGATAAGCCTTACGGCACTGGCCAAGAGCCTGGAACAACTCCTTGACCTGCAGTTTTTGGCCTGCGAGGCGATTCAAAGGTCCAAGCAGGGTTTCCGATCGATCGAGTCGGCCGGTGTTAAGTGCTTCGGTGACCTGTCGGGAGAGCTTATCGGTAATGTCGCTGCTCAGCTCAGCTATCCGGTCGTGCGAATTATGCAACCGCCTGGCTTGTAACAACTCGGCTACCGCTTCGGCCCAGTGATCCTGCTCAATAGCTTTTTCGATTTGGCGGACGGCAAGATTGACATCGTCGCGCTTTGCAGATGCCTGCCGCAAGAGTTCCCGGGCACGATGCTCATCGGTGCCAACCTGGGCCAGCAATGCTTCACCGCGGGAGAGCCGGCCCTTTTCCAGATGTTCCCGAGCCTGAGTAAGAATCTGCTCACGACGGTGTTGCGATAGTTGTTGTCGATCCATGGCCAGTTTAATCTGCTGACGAAGTTGGGCGACGTCCGGCAGATTACCACCGAGCGTTTCAGCTTTTCGGCAATCGTTCGAAGCCTGAACCAGGCGATTCGCATCGAGGTGGTCGCGGCTGCGTTGAGCCAAGGCCCGCGACAGGGTGCCGATGAGCGTTTGACCCCGGCGGTGCTCACGTAATTCACCGGCATTCAAGAGGCTATACGCCTCATCCAGGCGTCCGTCAGCCAGAGCAGTTTCAGCTTGTTTGAGTTTCAGATTCAGCACCGGTTATCGCTCCCATTGCGTCAGCCGCAACCAAAATAGCGTTTAATCCCAAACGCTCGACGAAACTGTATTTTACCTTAAACCCGCACATTTCGCAAATTGCTGATATTCAGACATCAGGGTGCGTTTTGAATATCACCCAGAGCAGCATGTTGCTTAGTTGCTGTCAGCGCGACTAACCAGCGGTTTGGGCTGATCGGGAGCGCAATCTTTCGGGTTGAAATATTCATCAACCTCGGCGAGCAGGTCAGTTTCATCGACCGAATCCAGGGGCACCGGCTGAATGAATTTGCTTTCGTGGGCCAGAACCCGCTCGGCCACGTCGAGCCGCTTTTGAATCTGGCTGATCAGCTTTTCGGTCTGGGCGATTTTGCTGTTATCGAATTCGATCTGAGAACCAGCCGCCGAAGCTTGCAGCAGACGATGCTTGCTTGCGAGCGATTCGATTTTCTGGGACAGCAGCAATTTTTGCGATTTGGTGCTTTCCAGCATTTGCATTGCGGAGTGCAGCGATTTTTGCCGGGCCTCGAGCAGTTTCTTTTTGCCCTGGAGAATCACCTGGGCTTCCTTGAAATGATCGAAGCGACGCGACAAATCTTCCTTCAACTGTTCGCGGGTAAATTGCATTTTGCCCACTTCGTAACTGGCAAGTTGCCGATTGTTCAACATGCCGCTGAGCTTGAGGATGTTTTCCTGTTCCTGATCGATGTTTTTCGCGCTGCGTTCGATGTCATTTTCCAATGCGGCGATTTCCACTTCTTCCTGAGCGATCAGCTTGATGTTGGCGTGCATTTCGGGGATGATTTCTTCGATGAGGTCCCGGGCGCGACGCAATTCAAACTCAGTCGGCACGCTGCTTTTAACCGCGTCCTGCACCGACCGGGCAGAGCTGTGGAAATAACTCACTACATCTTTGCCAAAGACGAATCCGCCGATAAAACAGGCACAAATCGTCACGATCAACACTCTTTTCAACCACTTGGTAATCATTTGCTTTCTCCTTAAATCACCAGGTTTTACGGCTGTTTCTTCCATGACCGACCACCGGTCACATTTTGGTGGTCGAGACCGCCTGGGCAATATTTCACCTTTTTTTGCATCACCGCATTAAAAATCTTCAAGACCTGGCCCGCCCATGGCAATTTACCCCCAAAATCCCACCTCAACCCGGCAAAAATCGCCTTTTCCCCCGCCATTTTGCCAAAACTATGCGTTCATTTATATAAAAATTGGCTCTCATCCAATTAAGTTGGTTAAAAGAGAATAATTTTAGACAGGATAACATGATTGACTTGATATAAAATCATGTATATCAAGGACTTGCAATCTATTAAGGTGCTGTTGCAGTTGTTTTTGTATTAAGAATATTGGTGCCATAAACCTAAGTCGTTTTGGCTGAGCAGTTAGGAGAGGTGATGAAAAAGCAGCAATAGTTTCATCCTGACACTTTCAGTAAACAGAGCAGTTATATTGGCCAGGCAAACCATCCTGTTCATCCTGTTATCCTGTCAAAAAAATTCAGATAGACAGGATTAAAACAACCAACTTTTTTGGAGTTGAACCAAAAAATTCAAGCCTATATGCCGTTTTACCGATAAAAAAAAAAGTTTTATGTAAAAAAAGCAGGAATTGCTTATGGGGCTAGCCTGCAAAGGCAAATAGGTTGGTTTTGGGTGTCTCGTAGTTGGGTTTTCCCGCATAAACTACAGACACCCATTTTTTTTCGCTGTCCGAATTGTTTCCCCGAAACCGGCTCCTGGCCCCCCCACCGTATTGGGCCTTAGCGCGGGTCCGGCACGGGATGCAGAGCCACCAGTTTCGGCCTTTGAAGGCTGTCAAACACATTGCTCCGGTCAAATATCGCGATCATGCGTTTTTGCGGCCCATCGCGGCCCAGCCGCACCAGGATATAAGCGGTAAACACATCACTCCGCACCGTTACCAGATTGCTGATACGATGGAAAATCAAATTACGTTCTTCCAGGTCATCAATAAAGCCGTCCACAACTGTATCCATTTCCGGCGATGCTGGAGCGGCCAAGTTATCTATGCCATCGAGATATTTACGAATGTCAAATTCATCCGGTGGAGTACTGTTGGTGTTAATTACCTGGGTCAATTCAGCGATGTTTCGGAAACCGATTTCTTCGGAAATATCTTCGCCATCAAGGCCGGTTCCGTTTTGTCGCCCGTCAGGAACAGCCCCGACAATATCAGAATAATCCGGTCCGCCAATTCCAGTCAAATCAAGCTTATCCCGCCAGGCGGTGATAGCCAAAGCTAAATAGTTCGTGTATGTACTGCCATCATTTTCCAGAGCGAGCCAGGGCAACTGCTTAATTACAAACCAAGGTGCGGTATTAATATTAATTCTGCCCGCGACCGTTTGCTCATACCATTGGGGCTTATCTTCATCTGTATCACTATCACTTAACCCCCCTCCGGGAAAATCAATTCCATCGCCATCCTGATCCACATCATCTTCGTTCGGATCATCCGAAGTCATTATATCACCGTCATTGTCCACGCCATCATTTGACGGATCAAAATAGTTAAGGTAATTTGTCAGGTTAAAATAATTCGGATCAGCCATATTAATCCTGCCGGTGCTGGCGCGTTCATAGGTTGTTCCCGGCTCCTTATCCGTTGCCATTTTGATTTCGGATATGTAAATCGATTCAGCCAGGGTATGACATTCTCCCGAATTAACATGAAACCGATACCCTACGGCCAAAACTTTTTCGATTTCCCCCACGCTGAGCAAATTGCTATTACTGGTAGATAAAGGAATTTCTTTGGTTTTGTTGTTTAATGTGGGAGGATCACCCATACTGGCGCTGCCATCTTGCCAAAACGATGAAACACCCGGAACTGACAAAATTATTTCGGTGTCTTTACTAAGTTGTTCGGTTCTTTCCTGAAGATTAACCTCATTTATACCGCTGACTACATCACTGGGCACTTCAATACAATCTACCGGCATATTATCCCAACTTTTCTTAATCACCATGATCTGCCGATCGGCACCTGAGGAACTAAACTCCAGGTCAGATTCTTCTGGTATAACGCTTGCCGTACCCTGGGAAATGCCCCCTTCATCGGCAAAAGCGTTTTCCGCATCGGCCTCAGGCAAATTTGTTACTACCACTACTTCGCCACTGGAGATCGTACCGGATAAGGATACTTTCTTAGTAATCGATGCTTCGGCTTTCTTGCCTATCCATAACTCAAAATCATTCAGGTTTTGCGAAACAGTACCGGGATTGTACAATTCCACCGCATAGTATTCATCTGCCGGCGGCTTGGGAGTGCCACTAAACGCATCAGTAACATCGATATACCCCACCTCCGATATGCAAATCGTATTGTTCCTGATAGTTTCGATATCTTCCACACCCCAATATTTGATATTATTGGCTAAAATATAACTCGGCGTATCGTCAGCAAAGCCCGGCGTAGCGTCATCGTCCTGATAATCAAGCAGATTCAAGGCCATATTCCATGCCAGGTTCTCCCGTTTATATAAGGTATCGAAACGATCATCAATTTCGTTGTCATTGGGCAGGCCGCGATATATAGCTCCAGCCAACTGTTTAATATAATCATTTTTCGGCATGGTACCGGGATTATAGATGGGGCATTTTCTCCAACCGTTAGTATCTCTCATATCGTCTAATAAAGCTGTCGAGGTAACCGGACGGGTAATTCGATCAAAGCTATAGGTCGTGCAAAAATGCCGGGCGAGGTAATAAGTGAGGCCATTAGTTGCCGAAGCTTTGTCAAACCAGAAACCTAAATCAGCGAAATCAAAATAAGGCTGAAATTTGCCGTAAGCACCTTGCGGATTTAGCGTGACCGGCCAGGTATTGGTAGATCTAACCACTACACCCGGGTTAAACAGGAAGAAGCGATTCCGCAATTCCAGTTCGTCAGCAATATCAAAGGGAGTGTAAAAAAGTCCAGGGCCCACAATATATGGATTTAATACTCTACTGGCAACATAATTATGATATTGTATATCATGATTAAAATCACTGAATTGAGCAGGGAGAACTCCAACTGTACCACATCTTGCTAATTGCAAATCATACAAATTCGATACTTCTGTCGCAGCTATAATTCCATTCAGGTTTATGTGGGTTAGCTGTGTTCCATCCCAATTGCCGGGCGTGGCTAGTGTTGACGGATTGCGAAAGGCGGTGTTGAGGTTTATCATGGAGCCGTTGTCCACGATGCGGACGGCGGCCCAGAGATATTTGCCGTCCGGTCCCAGGCGATCCAGCCGGACCCAGCGAGAATCAGCCACGCCGTCGCCGTCGGCATCGGCCCTCATGCCTTCGCGGCGATCTGTTGGATAAACGGTATAAGGCGGCCAAGGCGAAGTGCCTGGAACAAAATCAATGTTCAGCAGGGTATGCAGAATTTCCTGCTCCGGATCGACGATATCACAGACCAGCGGAGCGTAACCTTCAATCCGGTGTATGTATGAAAAATTGACGTCAGGATAATTCCAGTATCTGGGGTCCTCTAATGCCCCTCCCGCCCGATTTATCAGCGGCGGGTCGTAGTGATACGCGAAATAAACAGTCTGTTTTTCGCCTTCGCCAAATTCGCCCCAGAGATCGCTGTACTGTCGCCAGCCATAATAAGGATTCCCAAGCGGATCGTAAAACACTTCCGGTTCGGCCGATGCCAGCCAGCGATCGGGCGGGCCGGGGTAATCGTAAGGCTCATTACCTGCTGTGCCGTCCAGAAAACCTTTGTCAAGCCCGCTTCCGAACAAATCCTGCACCAGGACGTCGCCGATCTTGTCCACCACAACATCCACGCCGTTATCCAATTCCATCTGGTAAGTGCTACTTTGCGAACTGGTTTTGTTGGTAACAGCGGTGCTCAAAAAGGTGATCCCGACAATAAAAAGCAGCAGGGTCATCAGAATCGCTAACAACAGCGTATTGCCCGAACGATAGCGGTTGGCTTTAGAATATTTCTGTTTCATGATTATCGAACCTCAATTTGACGCAGATTATCACTGCCCCAACTTTACTATGTATTCAAAGGTCTGGCCCTGGGGGAAATTTTTGCGGCCCTGGTCGTACAGCGTAAAGGTAAACTTGACCGCCGGCACATTTCCTACCAATAAGTTAAATCCTGTATCAGCAAAGTAGTAGGACTGACAATTCAATGGAGAAAACCAGGGAATGTTATCGATAATCGTGGGCGAACCGCTCAATTGCGGTGTGTTCCAATAGATTGCGAATTTCCGGTACAGATCGCTTGAATTTCCGCCCGCATAACCCCAAAATTTATCCAGATCATAATCATTCGGAAACCAGCGGCCTTTGTATTCACCTGGAAGACCAAATATTTCTTCCATCACCCATATCTGAATCTTGAAATCCGTCACATCGGGCAGTAAATATAACTGCTGTAACCACTGATAATTCCCGGTTGCGATAATATCATCGTATTTCGGCGATCGCACAAAGGATTCAGTGGCTGCGGTATTGAAAAAAAAGTTAAAATAAGCCGTATCAATCTGATTTTTCCATAACTGAACCGAGGCTTCCTCAAACAAATGACCGTCGTATGATTCCGGAGTAATGGCAATGGGCCAGTTCAACAAATTCAGCGGCACTGAAGAAAATGAAGCATTCTTGTATCTTTCTGGATCAACAGCTGTGAGGATTTTGTAGCGTCGGCTTAGAATTTGTCGCGGTGGTGCGACATCACTGAATTCGCCTAATAATGGATTATCAACCATCTGGCCATAAAATATCCGGGCGACGTTTCCTGAGGCGGTGCCGTACATATCCTGGAAATCACCGTTGGCGAAACCGCATATCCGATCGTAGTGAACGAGCTTGCCCCACTCATCCGGGTCACCTGGGTTTCTCGGGTCATTCGGATTGGAAGAATCAAATTTATAACCTTCAAAAATTATGGCCATGGGCATATCGTGCCGCCAGCCGGAAAAATCTTTCTCCAGTTGCCCCGTTAAGGTCTGCAGTTGCCCCATGACGCTATTGCTGGACGCGCCGATACCCGTAGCTTTGATGGAACTGCTGAACACCAGCCCGATTATCAGCAGCATTATCACCGTAATGGAGACCGCCACCAACATCTCGGCCAGTGTAAAAGCCCGGCTCCTGATTTTTTGCCTGTTAATCTTCAACTTTACATCCGCTTTCATGCGTTTTCTGTTTTTCATCTCAGCCGATATTTAGCAGCTAATCGAATTTGATTATCTTTTTGGTAACATTGACCACCGGCTGGAAATCATCGAAGCCGATAAAATTACCTGATCCATCCCGCAAAACCGGCGGTGGAAAAAACCAGAAACTGAACAAATCATCTTCATCCAGCGACGTCCGCAGAGTAACCAGATACCTGGTCGGCTGACCACCTGAATAAGGATAAGCAGGGTCCGGCTCCACTTTGGCCACTTCATAAACCTTTCCTGAACCGCCGGCTACGCGATAGTAATGTTGAGTTTCATAGCTCCAGAACAGGTCCGGCGGGTCAGCATCGATGAGAATAGAACCCGTTCTCAACATCATTCCCACCGCGCGACGAACGGAAAATACCGCAGGTGGCTGATTTTGAGGATTCAATCCAGTAGTTTCGCCACCCCAATAATACATGGTATCATTTAAAGCAATATCATCCAGAAAGACCCGCCAGGGCACCGGGAAGAGCCGATCATCTTCAGCATCCCCCACCATTCCCTCGATGGGCCACTCCAGAGGCCGATCGTTAAATAACGGATCAGCTACACCTTTAAACACAAGTGACTTTTGCGTCTGTTTCGCGTAGCGGACATCCCTACTGGAATTGCGCAGGGTAACAATATAATATTCAATGGAATTATAATTATCATTTTCCGGTTCGTGGTAAAACGCGCACCAACTATACTTCCGCCCCAGCGAAACATTATATATCGCCCGATTCAATGTCTGCTCATATCCCACATCACCCGGATATAATCCCGACTGGGCCATTATTAACTGTACCTGTGAATCCGATTCATCCACCGGCGGAGACATCGTGTAACCAATATCGCCTAAAAAATATTCTGTCCATGGATTGAACGCCGGCAAAGCCAAATTAGAAGCGTCCTGTGACCAGAACGGCAGGTCTATATTGTTAATGCCGTAACCTGTAAATTCAAAAGGTGGAGCAGTGCCATGTATCAAATAATATACAAAATTAAAACCGTAATCCATAACCAGAGGATCTTGTTCAAAGTCATCTAAAACAACTCTAGGTTGGGGAGGATTAGGGGCGTCCGCCAGGACATTGGGTTTGAGCAGCATATGAAAATCACCGGGTTCAAAAGTCGCGGACCGTCGATCCACTATCATCTCCAGATTCGCTTCCCGCAGCTTGAGTTCTATCATCATCTGGCTGTTATGCGACTCGACCACTTCGCGGGTGTTATCCACGACATCGCGGCAGACACTCAGCGCCACCGGAAACTGACACGCCACAAACACCAGCCCCATCGCCAGTATCAGCACGGCGAACATCACTTCCGTCAGCGAAAATCCTGCTTGCCTTCGTAACTTCATTTTCATCTTCTCAGCCCCCCATAAACTTCCTACCGTCTCTCATAGATCAGCCGTTTTATAACAGATTAATCTTCGATAAATGTCCCGGTATAAACATTGATCAGTATCGGCTCCAGATCCGCCACGTAATTCGTGTAGCGCAAATCCGGATTTGTATCCCTTAGCTGCGATGTCTCGCAAATAAACAAATCCAATGCGCTGGGCTCTTTAACACACCAATCTGCTTCCCCTGCCCCAGCCCAAGTATCACGATAAAGCAGGCTAACTCCCAAATTAACATCAGCCAGTGTATTGACTACCGGATCATTTACAAACCGTTCCTTTAAGTTTACGTCCTTGACCACTAACTGCCCCGTCGGGGAAAAAATGATGGAGAAGGTTGTCGATCCAGCCAGAACATCAGAACCGTCGAGTGTAGGATCATCATCCAGCCATTGATCCTCTGTCAACAACTGCAGATCAAGAGGCAGAGTTATCACTCCAATATTCTTCGGTAGCGCTAAAGGCTTTGAATTTGGTATCGGATTAAATTCGTACGCTGTTACACTCTCGGGAACTTTCTCGATCAGCACCATATACTGTCGGCCGGCCGACCAGCCGTTCCGGTCGAACTGAAATCGCAGGCCCGCGTATTTACGGTTGGTCTGAGCATAAGCCTGGGCCTGAGCCAGAGAGTTGCGGATGAGGTTCCTGGCACTGCTTATCCTCTGAGTCCGGAGAATGTCACCGGCATTGAGCGCCGCCACGCCGATCATCACAGAGATAATCGCAATTACCACCAGCATCTCCACCAGCGAAAATCCAAATTGTCTCATTTTTGCCTTCATCTGCTATCCTTAAAAGCCATACTCTTTTCGGCACTAACTGATTATACGCCCTTGTCCAACCATCGCCCACCTGAACAGAACGAATAAATTGAAAACCCACCCTGATAATCACCCTGCATTAACCTGGACCGAATCACCATGCCCGCCAATCCACCTGAGCCGTCATCGGTTTAAATTAAACATATAGGAATTTGCATTTGTATCGCCGGCGTCTCGCCGGCTAGTTGCGTAGTTGCCGCCGGGACGGCGGCGGTACAGTTTCCGTCAAAGCCGGGATAATTTAAAGCTGCATTTCCGTAGAAATAATATCATCCGCAGTATAAAAAAGGCCGTCGGGCCCCGCGGAAATCAACTCCGGGAAATCCTCACCGGTCAAAAAAACCTTATAGCGGATGGGCCGCTGCCAGGCGTCATTAACCTCAATCAGAGGGACAAACACGTCATTGACTTTCAATGAATCGCCGTCTTCGTTGGTCTTGTATTCCTCGGCGATCCGGGATAGATACTTCTGACAGTCCGGCACCTGGTCCAGAAAAAAGTACAATATCTCGACACTCGCCCGCGCCGCCAACAGTCGATTTAGATCAACACCGGCAAAAGTACCCCAGGTATCAGGAGCAATTGCGTGATCCCCTTCTTCTCCAAAATAACCCGTTCGATCCTGCACAATTGTAACAAAATCATATTGCTCATCCCCACAACCGGGTGGAAAGGAACTCTTATAATTATTGTACTCCGTCAGGGCCGACTCCAGCAGCCGAATTGTGGACTCGGTATTGCGGATTTTAGCCTGGGTTCGCACCGTGCCGCCGACCGTGACTATTCCGCTGACAATAATCAGCACAATAGCCACCACCACCAGCAACTCCACCAGCGTAAAACCCGCCGCCGCCAACTTAAATTTCCTGCCCAAAACCTTACCCATCAATACACCTTATTTGGGAAAGTTAGTTATGTCATCCTGCGTACCATATTCGCCGTCCCGGCCGGCGTTAATCAACAAGAACGAATCCTTGTTATAAGGCCGAGCGTTTGGAATGCTAATATTTGGAGGATTGTTGGGGGCAGATGGATCAAGACCGGTTTTTGGATTCCAGATAAACAACTCGAATTCATTGGTAACACCAATCTGGTCAAATTCTGGATGTATTGGTGTTCCGCTATTTTCAGTATCAGCGGTAATCATTGCATTATCATTATAGTTGTATATGGTGCTAATACTGTGACTGCCTCTCTTGGCTCGATAGTACAGAATTGCCCGGGGAAGACCGGCATCGATGGTACTGACAAATACCGGATTATCGTTATCAGCTATTGCAAAAGTGTCACTATTCGGATGGCACTGCTGCATAGTTTCTATCTTCAAGCTCTCCAGCTTCAAATATGGTCCATAACGTCTGGTTAAACCCATGAGATCAATTGGTTCTCCCTGGGCACTTACTTCATAGTAGTGATCTTTCTGATAACCCAGGTAATCCAAACCCGCCAGTGCCTCAAACAACCGATGGGCGCCCTGATCTTGGGTTACACTATTATCACCAACAGTACTTGCCAAAATCAAGGCATCTCGTGGCGAAGAATCCGGATAATAGCCGAATTCATTATTGAAGGTTTCCACCGCGGTCGCTATCGATGTCAGCGAAGCCTTATCACCGATTTCGCGGGCATGAAAACGGGCCTCGTTGAGCGCCGGTATCGCCAAACCCAGCAACAACGAAATAATCGCAATTACCGTCAGCAACTCAATCAACGTAAAGCCCCTATAAACTTTTTTCATCATTCTCTTTTTCATAACATCTCCTTTTTTTAAGGTAGTATATATTTCCGCAATCGTAATCCTGTTTTTCAAAATCCATCTCAGCGCCGCCGGACAAAGCTTTTCCCGGCTGGTTCCCGATAAATTTCTTTTCTCATTCGGACTCCTTTTTCAGTTAAGCGTCACTGTGCCAACTGCTGAATCATCGAGACCATCGGCATAAACAACGCGATGACGATAAATCCACAAACCACACCCAGGAAAATAACCAGAATCGGCTCCAGCAACGACACCAGCGCCCCCACCAGCCGGTCCACGTCATTGTCGTAGTTGTCCGCGACCCGAATCATCATTTTGTCCAGATCTCCGGTTTCCTCACCCACGTCAATCATGTTCGAAACAATACTGTCACAAACCCGGGCCTTACGCAGGGGCTCGGCAAAACTTTCGCCCCGACGAATGCTGTCGTGCACACCGTTAATCGCCCGACGAAACACCTCATTACCGGCGGTCTCCCGCGTAATCGATAACGCATCCAGAATCGGCACGCCCGCCGCTATCAATGTTCCCAGGGTTCGCGTAAACCTCGCCACCGAAGTTTTGGTGATAATCTGACCCATAACCGGCAATTTCATTGAAACTCTATCCAATATATATCGCCCCGTCTCGCTCATTTTTATTAATCGTATTGTCAGTACAATGACCACCGGAGACGCCAATAAATACGCCCACCCATACTGCTTCGAAACCCAGTTCCCAATTTTCAACAACAGCATCGTCACGCCGGGCAGATCAATACCAAAGTCCATAAAAATCTTCTCAAACTTCGGCACCACAAAATACATAATTCCCCCAACAATCGAAAACGCAATAGTCAGCACCGAGACCGGATACATCATCGCCGATTTGATCTTGGCCTTGAGGTTCTGGGCCTTTTCCATAAACTCCGCCAGACGATTCAGGATAACATCCAGCACACCACCGGCTTCACCGGCCGCAACCATGTTCGAGTACAACGGATCAAAGCATTTGGGATACTTGGCCATCGCTTCGGACAGCGTCGCCCCCGATTCCACATCATCGGCCACCGCACCACAAACCGCTTTGAGCGTACCCGGCTTTTGCTGCTGTTCCAGAATCCGCAACGATCGCAAAATCGGCAGCCCCGCATCCTGCAATGTACTTAACTGACGGGTAAATTCGGTCAGTCTGTTAATCTTGACCTTGCCACCCGTGCCGCGAATCTTCTTGGGCCTACCGTCCGATTTGGATGCGGATTCACCCTTTTTCCCCGGACGACGACCGCCTTTTTCGCGTATCTTCGTCGGAAAATAATTCAGGGCGCGAATCTTACTGATCGCTTCCTCGGCACTTAACGCCTCTATCTCATCCTTGACTTCCTGCCCCTGGGCATTCATCGCTTCGTATTGGAACGTAGGCATAATTCACCTCCGAATTAATATTTTTACAGCACTGCACAAAATTTAGAGCGATTTACTAAAAAACCGGTTATTGCTCCTCCATCACCGTTTCCTTGACCACTTCTTCAATAGTTGTTAATCCGTCAAAAATCCCCAAAACGCCTGACTCACGTAAGGTACGCATCCCTTTACGTGTGGCATGATCACGCAAAACATTAGTCGAAGCATGCTTCATAATGTCTTCACGCATCACGTCATCAAGTTGCATTATCTCATACATACCCATTCGCCCCTTATAACCGGTATTGTTACAGTAATCGCAACCCTTACCATAATAAAACTCCCGACCGGCAGTCTTATCCGGCGTCAAATCCAACTCCATAAGCATCTCTTCGGTCGGTTGGAACGGCGTCTTGCAGTTTTCACAAATCTTACGCACCAGACGCTGACCCACAATTCCTTCCAGCGTTGCCGTAACCAGAAACGGCTCCAGACCCAAATCCAGCAAACGGGCAATCGCCGACGGCGCGTCGTTGGTGTGCAACGTCGAAAACACCAGGTGACCGGTCAAAGACGCCTGCACCGAAATCTCCGCCGTTTCTATGTCACGAATCTCACCCACCAGCACAATATCCGGGTCCTGACGCAAAATACTCCGCAAACATTTCGCAAACGTCAAACCAATATCCGCCCTGATCTGACACTGAATCACCCCGTCAATGTCATACTCCACCGGGTCTTCCGTGGTGATAATCTTGCGGTCGATAGTATTCAACTCTGTCAAAGCCGAATATAATGTAGTCGTCTTACCAGAGCCGGTTGGTCCGGTTACAATCACAATCCCGTTCGGTTTCTGAATCAACCGGCGAAACGTCTCAATTTCCTCATTTCTCATCCCCAGCCGCTCCACATCCAACTGCACCTGCGAACGGTCCAGAACACGCAACACCACGCTTTCGCCAAACAGCGTCGGCAGCACCGACACACGCAAATCCACCTGCTGACCCTGAACCATCAGCGGTATCCTGCCATCCTGGGGCATCCGCCGCTCGGCAATATCCAGATTCGCCATAACCTTGATACGCGACGCTATCGCCACCGAAATATGCCGCGGCGGCGGAACCATCTCGTAGAGCACACCGTCAATTCGATAACGCATCTTGAACTCATCTTCAAACGGCTCAAAATGAATATCCGATGCCTTATCTCGAATCGCCTGCAACAACACTAAATTCAACAGCTTCTTGACCGGATTCGAATCCGCCAACTCCCGCAATTCCGTCAGATCTATACTCTCGCCGCGATCCTTGAATTCTTCCAGAAAATCATCATCCGCCAGTTCACCGATAAGATCGTTAATGCTTTCGTTTTCCGTGTTGTAATAACGCCCTAATGCCCGCTCCAGGCTCTCCTTGTCCGTAATCATCGCCTTGACATTGAAACCCAACAGCGTCCGCAGATCGTCCGTCGCTCGAAAATTGTCTGCCGAATCCACCGCAATTGTCAACGTGTGATCTTCCTGCTTATAATCAACCGGCAACACCCGATACGTCAACGCCATCTGCGCGGTTATCTGGCTAATGACTTTTTCACCTATGTCTAAGTCATCTACATTTATGTATTCCATCCCCAACTGAAACGCCAACGCCAGATTTAAATCTGTTTCAGTTATGTAACCCAGATTAATCAGTATCTGGCCAATCGGCACCGCACTGGGCGATTCCTTCTGAACACTTAGTGCTTTATGCACCTTTTCACGGGTCAGCTTACCCATCTTGATAAGCACCCTACCCAATGGGCGACCCTTTAATTGTGTTACAGGTGGCATTTTAGCCATTTTTTACTCTCCAGCCTGTCCTTCTCTACCTTGATTATACCGCTCACCCGTCCCCGCGACCACCTTACCCACCTCCTTGTTTAATTTCAGCTCCAGTCGTCTCTTATCTACCATTTCCGCAATGCATAAACACTCTCACTCGGACCCGGTAAGCATCTGCTCAACGCTATGTAGTATCTTCCACCTCTACCTTACTTTTCTTCATTGACAAACTCGCACCCTTCAACGCCTTGGCTTTTTCGTCCAGTTCACCCGGATTCTTGCACTTGTCTAACATCGTCTCTAGATCGATAATTTTTTTTGTGTAAAGCTCCCACAAATGATCGTCCAGCAACTGCATACCGTATTTCCTACCTGTCTGGATCGACGAATTAATTCTAAACGTCTTGTTTTCACGAATCAGGTTGGATATAGCCGGGGTATTGATCATGAACTCATAGGCCGCCACACGCCCTTTACCGCCCACCTTGCGACATAGCTGCTGACTCAAAACCGCCACCAAATTGGACGCTATCTGCACCCTGATCTGGTTCTGCTGGTTCGGCGGGAACTGGTCAATAACCCTGGTTACTGTACCCTGGGCACCGGTGGTGTGCACCGTGCTGAACACCAGGTGACCGGTTTCCGCGGCTCGAATAGCCGATTCCATCGTCTCCAGGTCACGCAATTCACCCACCAGAATGACATCCGGGTCCTGACGCAATACTCGACGCAATGCCTCTGAAAAACTCGGCACATCCACACCAACTGCACGCTGATTAATAATCGATTTCTTGTGCCGGTGGTAATATTCAATCGGATCTTCCACCGTTACTACATGCCGCTCCAGATTTTCGTTAATATAGTCGATCATGGTCGCCAGAGTGGTTGTCTTGCCAGATCCGGTAGGCCCAGTAACCAGAAACAATCCCTGTGGACGACGGCATAAAGCTGCAATTTGTTTGGGCAAGCCGATCTGTTCAAAAGTCAATAACTCGTTCGGAATCAACCTCAAAACCAAGCTTAAATCACCCCTCTGGCGAAAAACTGCTACACGAAAACGAGCCATATCACCAAACGCAAAACCGTAGTCAGTCGTACCCTCCTCCTGTAATTCCTGCTGGTTGCGTTCCGGGGTAATACTTTTCATCAATGCTACTGTATCGTCTGCATCAAGCACTTTTGTATCCAGACTGCGTAATCCACCACTCATTCGCAAAACCGGTGGGCGACCTACCACCAGATGAATATCAGAAGCATTTTGTCGGACACAGGTCTCCAAAACCCTGTCTATGTGAATCGTAGCCATCTCAACTCCTACACATAAGTTGATTATTTCTCATAAAATATACTAATTACTTGCAAATGAAGCACTTATAAACATATTCCAGCAAGCCAATTGTTAAAATTCCTCAATATTCCATTTGGCAATGCCAACTTAATTACTCCACCTGGGCTACCTTGGCAACCTCTTCCAGGGTGGTAATGCCTTCAAAAATCTTGTATTTGCCGTCTTCCATCAGCGTACGCATCCCGTTGGCAATGGCGGCTTTGCGAATTTTATTGGTCGGAGCACGCTGAAATGCCAAATCCCGGATTTCAGAATTCATCAACATCATTTCAAATATTCCAATTCTTCCTCGGCAACCAGTATTATTACATCTCGAACAACCCTTGCCGTAATACATCTTTTTCTCACCCAAATCCTGAATATTCAAATCCAGCAAAGAAAGCAACTTTTGATCCGGTTCGAGAACCTCTTCCCGGCATTCCTTACAAATATTCCTGACCAGACGCTGAGCCATGATTGCCTGCACAGCACTGGCAACCAAAAACGGCTTCACACCCATGTCAATTAAACGAGTTATGGCGCTCGGCGCATCATTGGTGTGAAGTGTACTAAACACCAGGTGTCCTGTAAGTGCAGCCTGAATAGCGATCTCGGCAACTTCTAAATCACGAATTTCTCCAACCAGAATAATGTTCGGTGCCTGACGAAGCATGGACCTAAGAATAATCGAAAATGTAAGTCCGATATCCGCTCTAACCTGACACTGGTTCATACCGGTGAAGTTATACTCAACCGGATCTTCTGCAGTGATGATTTTTTTATCGGGCCTGTTAAGTTCCTGCAGGGCGGCATAAAGCGTGGTAGTTTTGCCGGAACCGGTCGGACCGGTTACCAGAAAAATACCATTGGGCCGCTTGATGATTTTCAAAAAGCGTTCGTAATCTTCTTCGGCAAATCCCAATGCCTGAATACCCACACGAACAGATTCAGGACGCAAAATACGCAAAACGATGCTTTCGCCGTGATACCCCGGCAGAGCACTGACACGGAAATCAATATCCTGGCCGCCAAAGTTCTGCTTAATTCTGCCATCCTGAGGCAGACGACGCTCGGCGATATCCATGCCGGAGATAATCTTCATACGGGTCATAACCACCGGCTGGAGACGCTTGGGAATGTTATCGCGTTCGACACAAGAACCGTCAATTCGATAACGCACGCGAACGCGATCAGCCATAGGTTCGATATGAATATCAGAAGCACGCAGCTTGACTGCTTCACCAATGATTTTGTCGATGAGCTTGATGATAGGAGCTGAGTCATCTCCCATATCTTTCTCGGAAATGGCGTCCAGATCGATAGAAGCGTCAATAGATGCGTCGATGGTCTTGTGCAGTTCGTCAACGGTGGCATCGAGGGAGGAATGAACCGAATCCATGAAAGTGTCTATATAGCGTTTAATTTTGCTTTTGGAAGCCAGGGCACATTCCAACTCGGTATTAAGCCGAAAACGCAGCAGGTCCATGGTATCGAGGTCGAGTGGATCGTGAATGATGATCTTGAGTCGCCCGTTTTCCTTGCCCATAGGCAGGACCATATGGCGGCGAATAAGCTCTTCGGGCATCAAATCCAGGGCAGCACGATCCAGGACATGTTGATCGAGATCGACATATTCCAGGTCGAATTGAGTGGCCATGGCTTTGGTAATCTGCTCTTCCTTGGCCAGACCTAATTCAATCAGTGTTTCTCCCAGGCGTCGGTTGGAATTTGCCGCGGTTAAGACGGCATTATCAAGGCTCTTAGAGTCCAAGATGCCCCAGGCGACCAGAATATCACCTAACTTCTTTCTTTTCCTAGACATATATAATAACCCCCGGTATTCCGGGCAAGATTGTTCCGTGTTTTACTGCCATTTAACAGTGCAACACAATATCCTTTTTGCCGGCTAAATGCAATGACTAACCACTATAGCCGAGCAAGCCTGAACATTATCTCACAATAATCCACTAACTTATTTATTGGCAAGGAGTAACAAAGCCTTATCCCCGCTGTCGATAATCCTGCTCTGGCTATGATACTCAATTTCGCGGGCCGGTCCTTACTGGCGGGCTAAACAGCGGTCGTTTACCAACCTAAGTTATTGTAAGGGAAAGCAGTACAAACGTCAAGGGCAAATGTCGCCGACTTGGGATCACCACCGGCTTCATGAAAAAACAGCCAATTCTAGCATTTAAGCATTCTAACACCTTAAAGTTGATTTTCGCTTGGTTCCGGCAACTTTTTCGCACCAAAACCAACTTTTACACCACAAATTCAGCGATTTTATGCTTTTATATTAGACTATCGTTTGTGATTAAAAATCGCTATAATCAGGCAGCTAATTATAAATCTGAAGCTCGTAATCAAACGCCTATGAAAAAATATCGTGAAATAACGGTCCTCTCGATGATTGTCGGAGTGATTATCGGAGTTATCCTGGTCACCTCGATAACCTATTCCGGGCTTAAAATCGGCTTTACCATTGTCGGCTCTACAATAGCAGCCATCACCGGCTGGGGTGTTCTTCGCGGAATTTTCCGCAAAGGTACCATTGTCGAAAACAACATAACCCAAACCGTCGCATCCAGCCTTAACGTTGCCAGTGCGGGCGTGATTTTCACCGTCCCGGTGTTGTTTTTGCGGGGGATTGAGTTTAATTTCTTTACCATGACACTGGCCTGCATCGCCGGTTCCAGTCTGGGCTTTTTCTTTATCATCCCCCTGCGTAAACAGATGATCGACCTCGAACGGCTACGCTTCCCTTCGGGTATGGCCGTCGCTACCATACTTAAAAGCCCAGGAGCCGGAATGCAAAAGCTTATACTCTTGGGTACCGGTGTGCTCATCTCCGCGGTCTTCACTATTACCATTCTAATTCTGATACATTATAAGATCCTAGCCTCCGATTCCGTTGATCTTAACAAAGTCCTCAGTTTTATCCCCCTCTCCTTCACTAATGTCTGGGCTTTGTCCCTGCTCAGTGTTGGGGCAGGCTATTTGTCCGGCCGGGCAGGGTTCCTGGTCCTGGTCGGCGGGATTCTTTCCTACTGGATTGTTACTCCCATCGCGATTAAACTCCAGTGGATAACGAGCCCAGACGGCTTAGTTGGTTCACTGGAACCGGCACAAATTACTAAGTTGTTGGAACACGCCCACGAGACGATCACTCGTCCGATGGGTATCGGCATGCTTGTTGGTGGGGCAATAATGGGAATCATCATCAGTCTGCCGGCTATCCGGGCAGCATTTCGCAGTCTCATGCGATCCAAACTGGCAGCTTCTTCCGAAGAGATGCCCTTCAAATTCGTTGGCTACGGTATTGTACTATCCTTTGCAGTTCTGACTATCACAGCTTTATTAACTTCCGATATTTCAATTTTCCGTGCTCTGCTAATCGCCGCAGTCGGCACAATCTGGCTGGGTTTGGCCGGGGTGGTTATTTCCCAGTGCACCGGTATGACCGACTGGTCACCCATCTCCGGAATTGCCATGATGGGCGTTGCCATCGTATTATTCCTCAGCCAAAACAACATCGTTTTGTCAGTTATGATTGGTGCCGCGATCTGCATGGCGCTGAGCCAGTGCGCCGATATAATGCAGGACCTCAAAACCGGCTTTGTAGTCGGCGCCAAACCTATCCGTCAGCAGGCGGTCCAATTAGCTGCTACCTGGATCGGTCCGATTATCAGCATTTCTGTACTTTACCTGCTCACGCGAAACGCCGATATCGGTTCTGACAAATTACCCGCTCCCCAGGCGCAAGCCCTCGACGCTACAATTTCCGCTATAGTTGGTGGTGAAATACCCATGGCCAAGTACGTCGGCGGATTGATTATCGGAGGTGCGTTATCCTGTTTCGGCGTCCCCGGGCTGGGTGTGCTGGTGGGGCTTTCTATGTATCTGCCCATGAAATACATCCTGCCTTATGGTATCGGCTGTATCATCAACATGTTCGTTGTTCGGACCAAAGGATCCAAATGGGCCGAAGAAAAAGGACTACCCATCGCCGCCGGTTTTATCGTCGGCGAGGCATTAGTCCAGGTGATTGATTCAATGATAACCGTTTTCCGGAACACTTAAATGATTTATCTTGCCTGGACATTACTGATGGGCGGCATGGTAATCGCTTCACTGGCGGTTGCCTACGTAGAAGATGCACCTGATTCTCCGGCACCCGACGGCTCCTACGGATTGCCCGCCCTGCTGATTAATCCTTACTTTTTGCTGGGCATGGGGATGATTTTGCTGGGCATTATCGTCAACCGGTGGCACAGCAGCAGTCAGGCGAAAACCAATTCAGCAAAACATAGCAGCCTGGGAAAAATTCAACAGAATCTGCAATCTATCATCGCTGACCTGGGCAAAATAAAAGACCAACGCAGCTCAATTGAACTGAAAGAATTCCCGGCTCAAATCGAGAATATTCAGGAAAATGCAATTTTCGAAATCGTCGAATCGCGCGAAGCCATCATCGCTACCCTGGGGTACGGCCCTTACGGAACCATCATGAGCGACTTTGCCACCGGCGAACGCTTCATCGCCCGTTCCTGGTCCGCCGGCGTGGACGGCTACGATGACGAAGCCTTTGATTATGTCGAAAAATCCCTCCCCTTCTTTGAAAATGCCGCGAAAAACCTCACCGATTTATCCGCATAACTGCCGCCTCATGCTGCCTCATAGCAATATCGGGTGAAATATTTCTTCGCCGAATATTCATTTTGTAAGAGCGAAAAAATCAATTGCCCACCTGCAGAGCCGTTGGCCAAAACCGGTTGGGCTTTCCCGGTTCAATCCCAATTCCCCTGTTGGGCTTTTCAGGGATCAAGATCTCCCAGCACTTCATGTAAAAATTCATTTATTGTTTTTCCAATCTTGTCCACGTGCAGCAGCGGACTGGGATAGCTGTTTTTCACCGCCAGCACCTGCGTATCAGCTCGACTGTGCCCGGCGATGCTGTCCGCTGAACCCATAAGGTTATCATCGTTGCTTTGCGCAATCACCAGCATCGACTGGTTGCTGCTGAGGTACTCTGCCGTTTGCTCCAGCGAAAGCTCACGATCCTCCGTGTTAAAATAACTCTTGTAGCCCAACATAAATCCCGTCGTAGCCAATTGTGACAATTTCCCCGGCTCGGCCAATCGGCGTTCAATTCCCGACTTAACATCTTTATCAACATCCGAAACAATCACCGCTTTAATGCTGTAGTCCATCGCCGCTGCACTGAGCGCCGCTGCGCCGCCAACATCCTGACCGATAACTACCAAACGAGTTGAATCCACACTGGCCCGGTCCGCCAGATAATGCACCGCCGCCACAACATCTTCCCGCTCACACAGACCGAAACTTTGGACCTCCCCGCCGCTCAGCCCGCAACCGCGAAAATCAAACAACAGCACTTCATAACCCTGATTGTTCAGATAACCTGCCAGCGGCAACAACTGACTGCGATTGCTCCCCAGACCATGACAGAGCACCACTCCCGGCCTCTGCCGTCGCAGGGCCTTGTCACCCTGCTCGGTTACATCCTCGGCACGCAACGACGGAATGAACCAGCCCGATAAACTTATCCCATCCGCACTGGAAAACGAAACCGACTCATAATACAACCGCATCCCATCCGGAAAACTCCTGATTTTGGCTCGTTCGGCGTGCGTACTGCCGTAAATCACCAACCCGGTCGCCACTGCCCCCAAAATCGGCACTGCCAGCGCCCTAACCAACACACCGCGTCCAATTCGCCACCAGACACTCTCTTCCTTATGCAACTGCTGATGCCCTGGTGAAACCGGCTTATCACCTTTCGCCGAATCCCCCAAAACCACTCCAACCACACTATTCCTGCCACTTCGATCCAGCAGCGGATAAAACAGCGCCCGCATAATCACTATAACCGTTCTACCCAGAACCCTGCCGACCACTTGAATGCGTTTATAGGACACACCCTTGCTTTTTTTATTTTTCATGTCTGGTTCCAATAAGCCCCGCGTTTATTTGCGCGTATAAAGGGAGATTAACACAAAAATATAAAATATAATTCATTTAGAGTCAAATTTATCCCCACCCTATCTGACCTTAGAAATGTTTATCGGACAGAAATAAATCCCCCAAACCGACCAACCAATCCAGGAACGACGGTAATATCCGTCAGATCTCTAGTTCAGTGCCGTTGCAAAAGCCGCTTCCGGAATCATTGAGCACGGCTCACTTGATAGCCGCTCGTGCAACCGCATCGCCACCCGCTGCTTGGTTCCCGGTAGCTTGTCAACTCGTAAAACCTCCGCCCAATGCGAATAGCTCCCCATATCGAATTCTTCCTCGATATCCTGTGGAAAACTAAAATTCGCTCGCAAATGAGTCCCCACTTCCGGACAATTATCACGCTCAATGCTAAAACTTACCCCCCCCTGTGACAAATCAACAATCTGACCCCGAAAAAATTCGCCATCTTCGGCATAACCAAACCAAATCGGCCATAACAGTTGCACTCGCCGGTCACGTCGTCGCTCAATTCCCAAACTCATTTTACACGCGTTCTCCTATTTGGCCGAAGCTTTCACAGGTTATCTCATAACTTCCTCTAAACTCCCCTTTCGGCTCATTAAAACGGCAAATTAATCAAAAAATCCCCACGGCCCTGTTAAATAATCAGCCCACTCCCCTTCAACCGCCGCGCTTACAGCCTTGATGAACTATCAAAACCGGTTATAATTTCACCACAGGCAAAATTTTCTTTAAAAACAGGAAACTGATAATTTTGAAAAAAACAAAATCCAAAACCCAACCACCCCGTCGAATTGCTGTTGTAACCGGGACCCGGGCCGAATATGGAATTTTCCAGCCGGTTCTCAAAGCCATCGATAATCATCCCCGCCTGGAACTGCAGTTGATCGTCACCGGAATGCACTTGCTGAAAAAATTCGGCTTTACTGTAAATGACATCCAAAACGACGGCTGGAAAATTACCGCCCGTGTAAAACTCCAAAACGAAATAGACAACGTTATCGGACAAAGTCGCGGCATGGGACGTGCCCTCACCTCCCTGGCCGACACTTTTGCTCGCTTGAAAACCGATATCGTTCTGGTTCTCGGCGACCGCATCGAAGCCTTCACCGCCGCCGCCGCCGCCACCTCCAGTCAATTAATCCTCGCCCATATCCACGGCGGTGATGCCGCCCTCGGTGTTCAGGATGACGCCTACCGACATGCCATTACCAAACTGGCCCACCTGCACTTTGCCGCCACAAAAGACGCCGCCGACCGCATCTCTCGCCTGGGCGAACAAAAATTCCGTATTTATCAGACCGGATCTCCCGCACTGGACAACATTTCTGAATTAATTTGTCGCGATTCAAACCTGCTGTCCAATGCTGCTCAATTTGACGTTAGTGATGGTTTTCTCCTCGTCCTGCAGCACCCCGCCGGCGGCTCAGCCCAACTGGAAAGCAAAAGAATGGCTGCCACACTAGAGGCTTGCCGACGTAAACATCTCAAAACACTGGTTTTATACCCCAACAGTGATCCCGGCTTCTCCGGAATAATCTCCCAGGCCCAACGCTTTTGCAAAAAACACCACTTCACTTTACTAAAACACGTCCCCAGAAACATTTACCTCGGCCTGCTCGAAAATGCCGCTGTTCTCATCGGCAACAGTTCCAGCGGTTTGATTGAGGCCGGCTTCCTAAACGTCAATGTTGTTAATGTCGGCCCACGCCAAACCGGCCGCCTGCGGGGACCAAACGTAATTGATGTTCCCGGGTACAATCCAGCCGCCATCAGCAATGCTATTGAGGCTGCCCAAAATCAAAGCCGCAATAAGCTCAGAGGACCGATAAAAATTTACGGCGATGGACATAGCAGTAAAAAAATCGCCGCTATCCTGGCCCGCGCAAAACTAAACAACCGCCTCAGGCAAAAGCAGATAGCTTATTAAACAGGTTTTTTACCTCAACATCTTGAAACGCCGAAAAAAACGTCAAAATTAACGATTGTTAGCCATCAATTTGACCGAAAACCATTATGTAAGAACAATGGAAAGTTCCCGACGAAATGCGTTTAAAAATAAACAATTATCGGCCTGAATTCGGCCGAAAACTCATTTTGTCAAAGCACTACATATTGCCGCAAGAGCAAGGGAGTTAAAGTGGCTGACGCAGTAGCAAAAAAAATCGCTGAACATACCGTTGAATTATCTACCCTTCCCGAAATAACCATGCGTATTGTTCAGGTCGTCCAGGACCCCCGTAGTACCGCACACGATCTGCACAAAATCGTAGCCAACGATCCCGCCTTGTCCTCTCGGATTCTGCGCGTCGTTAATTCCGCGTTCTACGGATTGCCCGGACAGATCGGCAGTATTGACCGCGCCATCATGCTGCTCGGGCTTAACGCCGTTAAGAACATCGCCATTGCTGCATCATTGTCCAAAATGTTCAAAACCGCTACCCAATGCGACGATCTTAACGGCAAAGACCTTTGGACGCATAGCGTCGCTGTCGGCGCCGCCAACAAACTGCTCACTACCGCCATGGGCTTGTCCCTGCCGGACGAAGCTTTCCTGACCGGGCTGATCCACGACATCGGGCTCGTCGCAGTCATGCAAACTGGCGGTGATAATCTTATAGAAATCGTTCAACGCGTAAAATCCGGGATCCCCTTCTGTCAGGCCGAGGAAGCCGTACTCGACACCAATCACCAGGAAATCGGCAAAGCCCTGGCCACCCGATGGAAATTCCCCCGCTCTTTCCAGTACGTAACCGGCTATCACCATCAGCCCACCGATCTCGCCCCGGAAAACCGCCTGCTCGCTGTCGTTACACATGTCTCCGACATCTTGTGCAGCAATAAAGAACTTGGACAGACTTTAACCGTCAACGATATCGATATTACTCCCGAAATGCTCCAGGAAATGAACCTCACCGAACAATCACTTACCGAAGTTTCAGATAATATCGAACAGGAACTCGATGTCGTCCGCGCCCTGATCGAATAATCCCCCCATAATAATTACCTTATGCATTTAATCGCTAATGATTCGGGAAACCTAATAACATTCACTTAATCAGCTTGCAGACACCTATTCGCTTATTGAAAATCACTCTTAAAGTACACGAACCATCTTTCGTTAATATCTTCGCCATAATCATCAAGACCTTCGGTAACAAAGTTTGAAACGTGGCCGTCCATCCAGAGCGCATTACAGAATCGGTCCGAATGCCGAAATACCTGCCAGAAACCGTAATCTGTTGGATAGTCCGGTGAATTATCACCTCTCCACTGATTCAAGTTCCAATCAATACCAGCCATAGTCGAATACTCACCGACAAAGTGTAAGGGCTTGGCAGGTATATCTCCTGGTATGTTTTGGAAATGTCCCTCACAGGTGTGCTCCATGCTGTCAAAGGCATATACTAACTCTTCCGGACTTCTGTCCGCAGAAGACACTTTAAGACCGTTATTCAATCTAATGTTACCGTACGACGAATAATAAAAATACGGTTGGTATTTCCGCCCCATCCACCATTCATCAGTCATGCCCCCATCGGGGCAATGGTAAAGATCTTTCCGGTCCGAATAATCCCTGAAAGCCACTCCCCAATATGCTGTTCCAGATGGACCGTAAGGATTGTAACCGCCTACTGTAAGTCCAGGATAATACGTATTAATATGTTTGGGCTGATACTCATAATAAGGATTTGGATCACCATGATAATCAATTGTCCATTGGTTGTCCCACACTCCCCAACTATTGTAAACTTTAATTGCTTTAGTGTCACCTGGTCGGCCCATTGGAAGGCGGTTCTCATTTTCCATCAGGTACATTGCTATCGAGGAACCCAGTCCTTTCATGTTAGCCATACAGGTTACTCTTTTGGCCTGTTCTCGGGCAGCCCGCAAGCCCGGCATCAATATCGACATCAAAATTGCGATTATAGCAATTACCACCAACAACTCTATTAATGTAAACCCTTTACGCCTTTCCATATCTTTACTCCATTACTTACGAAAACGCTTGGCTTTCCACACCTAAACACTAAAATCCGTAGCAAGCTCACTT
>JAFGSR010000141.1 GCA_016934515.1 Sedimentisphaerales bacterium | reverse complement strand
GGGGCTGTTTCTGATGGTCTGGCTGGGCGTTCTGGGGGGGGTGGATGATTATCTCAAGCTGACCGCCAATATCAAACATCGCACGCGGGACGGTTTGTATTCGTGGGAAAAATTGATTTTTCAAATTGCCCTGGGGGTGCTGATTGCTTCGTTTTTGTATCGGGTGGATTTTGCCGAGCTTGACGACGGCAAAATGCTTTGGCTGCCGTTCTATAAACAAGGTTTTAAGTTGGGCCTGTTGGGTTTTTCCATAATAACGGTGCTGGTTATCACCGGCACCAGCAACGCGGTTAACCTGACCGATGGTATGGACGGTTTGGCAACCGGTTGCCTGGGAGTGGTTTCGTTGGCATTTGTGGTGCTGTGTTATCTGGCGAGCGAAACTATGCCGGCGTCGTTGGCTCAATCGGCCACCGGTGAACTGGTCCGCGTGGAGAAAACCTGGGCCAGTTATCTGTTGTTGCCGCAGATCGGTGGGGCGGGTGAGTTGGGTATTATGTATGCGGCTATTTTCGGGGCCTGCATGGGATTTCTTTGGTTCAACTGCCATCCCGCCCAGGTGTTCATGGGTGACGTCGGTTCGCTGCCGTTGGGCGGGGCCATTGGTTATGCTGCGGTGGTTACGCGGCACGAATTGCTTTTGCCGGTGATTGGCGGGGTGTTTGTCATGGAGGCGGTGAGCGTGATTTTGCAGGTGGGCTATTATAAATTCACCGGCGGCAAGCGGATTTTTCGTTGCGCGCCAATACATTTTCATTACCATCTGAAAGGCTGGAGTGAGCCGCAGGTGGTGATTAGATTCTGGTTGATGTGCATCGCCTTTGCGGCCCTGGCCATCGCGACGCTGAAGTTGCGCTAAAGCTTTTGGGAATTAGTAAAGCGTTCGTGGTATAGATTGGCTATGCAGTTAATGACGAATTAAGAAACCAGAATGACGAAACAATGACGAATAACGAATGACGATTCAGGGCGAAGAATCGATTACGATAATACGAATCAAATGCAAAATCCTGATCATGTTGAGGGCAAACACTGATCGAGTGTACGAAACCGCTACGGAACCACGAAATTTTAAAAATGCTTACCGAGTCAAAAACGATTAACAGTCCCGATCAGCGGGGGAAAACCGCTGAGGCTCATCCATCTGCCCTGGGTGGGTGGTTGTTAATCATTATCAGCACTTTGTTGTGTCTGGGGGCGTTGATGGTTTTTTCGGCTGGGGCGGGAATCGGTCAGAAGCTGGAGATCGAGCGGTTTTGGGAATTTTCTACGCTGAGGCGGATTGCATTTGTGCCGCTGGCGTGGTTGGTGCTGGCGGTCTTTAGCAGAGTGGGTTACCGTCGCTGGTTGGTCTGGGAAAATCACTTCTGGCTGAGTCCGGTTGTCTGGTTTACGGCTTTGTCGATTATCTTGCTGGTGGTGGTTTTGATACCCGGCTTCGGGCACGCGATGCACGGGTCCTTTCGCTGGTTCAAATTCAAAGTGGGTCCGGCGGAGATAACTTTTCAACCTTCGGAGCTGGCTAAGTGGTTTGTAGTGATGTTTCTGGCGGCTTATGCAGCTTATCGCGGGGGGAAAATGCGTAATTTTAAAGTTGGTTTTGTTCCCGGCTGCGCGGTTTTGGGGCTGGTGGTGGCTTTGATCGGTAAAGAGGATTTTGGGACGGCGGCTTTGGTGGGTGGGGTGGGCATGATGGTGCTGCTGGTGGGCGGAGTGCGTTGGTATCAGTTTCTGGTGCTGGTGCCGTTGATAGCAGGGGCGTTTTACCTGATGGTTTATCGGGTTGACTATCGCTGGGCCAGGGTAACCGGCTGGTTGGGTGGGGACGATCCCAATGCTGTTCTGGATAGTAGTTATCAGGCGCGGCAATCGTTAACCGCCATTGCCTCCGGGGGCATCTGGGGCAAAGGGCTGGGCAACGGCACCATGAAATTCGGCTGGGTTCCCGAAGATACCACCGATTTTGTGTTCGCCATTATCGGCGAGGAGTTGGGCTTTGTCGGCTGTGCGATTGTGATTGGTTTGTTTGTGGTGTTGATGGTCTGTGGGATATTAATTGTTAATCGGGCGTCCGATCCGCTGGGGATGTTTCTGGCGGTGGCGATTACCGGGACCATTGGTGCCCAGGCGGTGATGAACCTGATGGTGGTAACTTCGCTGGCGCCGACGAAGGGGATTGCGCTGCCGTTTATCAGCGCCGGCGGTTCGGGGCTGCTGTTGACCGCCATGGCAGCCGGGGTGCTGGTGAACGTTGCCAAGCACGGACGAGTAAAGCAAAAGAAACCAACTGGGTAATGATTGGAAATCGACTTCCTCTTCCTCATTGGGGGGGTGAAATAACCAAAAAATTGGGAAACAACAGTTGTTACATTTTTGCCGGGGGCGGTAGTGGCGGCCATCTCTATCCGGGGCTGGCGGTGGCGAGTGTTTTGCGAAAGATGCAACCGGGGGCGGAGATTTTGTTCCTGGCTACCGAGCGAGAAATCGATAGGCGAATTCTGTCGGCGAGCGGATTTGAGTTTGTCGCTCAGCCGATTGTACCGCTGCCGCGACGGCCGATGAAGGTCTGGGATTTTTATCAACGTTGGCGAAAGAGTTGTCGATTGTGTCGAGATCTGTTTCAGCAGCGGCAGACGCAGGTGGTGCTGGGGCTGGGCGGTTATGCATCCGGAGCTGCTTTGAAAACTGCCGCCCGAGTTGGAATTCCGGCGGCCATGCTCAATCCCGATGCCCTGCCCGGCAAGGCCAACCGTTTTGCGATGCCTCTGGTGCGGAAGATTTTCCTGCAGTGGCTGGGGAGCACTGAATGTTTTGGTCGGTTTGCGGATCGCTGTGTTGTGACGGGTTGTCCAATCCGAGATGAGTTCAACAACCCGGCGTTGTTACAATCGGACCGCGAGTCGATGCTGAAAGCTATCGGGTTGGTGACGGATAAGAAGACGCTGCTGGTTATGGCCGGTTCCCAGGGCGGTCACAACGTTAATCGTGCAGTAGTGCGGCTGTTTACCGATGAACAGTTTTGTAATGATAACCAAGCGGCGTTGGCCGATTGGCAGATTTTGCATCTGAGTGGGGCTGATCAGGAGGATTGGGTTCGGCAGCAATATCAATCGGCTTCAGTTGCTGGGGCGGTTCTGGATTTTGCCGAGCAGATGCCGAAATTGCTGATGGCGGCTGATCTGGTTATCAGCAGGGCGGGCGCTTCCAGTCTGGCTGAGTTGACGGCACTAGCGAAACCGGCGGTGCTGATTCCTTATCCTTACCATCGGGACCAGCACCAGATGAAAAACGCCCAGGTTCTGGCCCAGACCGGTGCCGCCCGAATTGTAATAGATCAGTGCGACGAACAAAAAACGTCGCGCAATCTTGGAGAAGTTCTGCAAGGCCTGTTCCAGCACAACGCTATCCTGGACGAAATGGCTGCCGCCGCAGCAAAACTGGCCCGGCCCGATGCCGCCCAGGACGTGGCTGAGGAATTAATTTTTATGACGGATTTAGTTTCTTAGAACAATTTTGGTGATGATATGTCAAAAGATTCAACATTAAAAAAAGTCGAATATGATATTAGTCAGGGAGATTTTGGGAAAGCTCGTGACCGTCTGCATAGTTTGATTGGTACTTATTCAGATGATTTGTCTTTGCGAAGTGAATTGGCTTGTATATATGCCAAGCTTCAGTACCCGGTAATGGCGGGGCGATATTGGTATTTAGAGGAAAACCAGACGGATGAGATAAAAGCCGCTTGTGAAAGATTCGAAAAATCTGTTAATAATGATCCTTTTTGGATTCTGATGCTGTTGAAAATACGTTTTAATGTCGATGATATATCTTCGGACTACGCCCGGGAAAAAATTAAAAATCTGCAAAGAAAATGCCGAGAGAAGCATGGTTATTCACCAGTTTATTCACAAAAATCAAATGGTGAAATCTTACCCAAGGTCAAAGTGACCTTAAAACAAAAATTTACAGATTATTTATTTATTGCGTTTTTAATATTTGTGTTTGGATGTGTTGTAAAAGCTTGTATTGATGTTGTGATATACATTTTGGATTGATTTGCTAAGTGAGAATAGATTGACGAAAGCATTATCATATCATTTTGTTGGTGTCGGAGGCTGCGGGATGAGCGGTCTGGCTCAGGTTTTGGCGCAGCGTGGTTGCCGGGTCAGCGGGTCGGATCAGCAGCCCTCCGCTACGTTGGATCGGCTGGCTGAGCGGGGCGTTGAGATTCATCTTGGTCATCAGGAGGCGAATCTGCCTGCCGACGTTGATTGTCTGGTGGTTTCGGCTGCGGTGGGCACCGGCAACCCGGAATTGATTGCCGCCCGGCGTCGTGGCCTGACCATCCGGAAATACGCGGAAATGCTCGGTGAACTTTCGGGGGAGATTCCGACTTTTGCGGTCGCGGGCACTCACGGCAAGAGCACCACCAGCGGCTGGCTGACCTACACTATCAAATCGGCCGGTCTGGATCCCAGTTATGTTATCGGTGCCGGGGTGCATCAACTCAGTTCGGGC
Organism: Sedimentisphaerales bacterium; assembly: GCA_016934515.1. GTDB lineage: Bacteria > Planctomycetota > Phycisphaerae > Sedimentisphaerales > SM23-30 > JAFGSR01. The sequence continues at coordinate 19,110 of JAFGSR010000141.1, read as the reverse complement.
AGCGGTTCGGACAGCAGTTCCGGCAGTGGTTCCGGCAGTGGGGCGGGGGCGGATCCGCTGCTGATCGTCGAGGCTTGTGAATTCGACCGTTCCTTTCTCAATCTCCATCCTGTTGCGGCGGCCATTTTGAATATCGAACGTGACCACCTGGATTACTACAGCGGTCTGGACGAGATCGTGCGAACCTTTGGCCGATTTGCCCATCAGATTCACCCCGACGGCTTGCTGGTTGCTAATGCCGACGATGACAATGTGGCAGAAGCTTTGGCGGGTTACGCCGGCAAATGTGAGTTTTTCAGCGTCGAAGGCAAGGCTCGGTGGCAGGCGGGGGATCTGGTTTTCGAGAAGGGCTGCGGTGTATTCGACCTGATTTACCAGGGCAACAAATTAGGCCGGCTCAAGCTGACCCTGCCCGGTCGGCACAATGTTGCTAATGCCCTGGCGGTGGCGGCGCTGGCCCGTCATGCCGGCTTGAACGATCAGCAAATCTGCAGCGGTCTGGAAAATTTTACCGGTGTCGCCCGCCGGATGACCCTGAAGGGCCATGTTGCCGAAGTCGTGGTGCTGGACGATTACGCCCACCATCCCACCGAAATCAAGGTTACCCTGGAAGCAATCCGGGCCCGCTTTGAGCCTCGGCGGCTCTGGTGCATCTTTCAGCCTCACCAGCACAGCCGAACCAGATTTTTATTGCAGGAATTTGCTAGAAGTTTCGGCTGCGCTGATATAATATTGCTGCCGGACATTTATTTTGTCCGGGACAGTGAAGCGTCACGCCGTGAAATCAACGCCGCCATGTTGGCAGAGGTAATTGTCGCCCAAGGCGGGCAAGCCCACTATTTGGGTGGTTTCGAGCAGATTATCGATTACCTGGGCCAGACGGTTAACGCCGGCGATGTCGTGGTAACCATGGGGGCCGGAGACGTTTGGAAGATTGCCGATGAACTTGTTAGCAGGCTTGGAAGAGATCGTTAAAGAAAACGAACCCCTGGCGAAACACACCTGGTTTCGTCTCGGCGGCCCGGCGCGCTACATGGTTCGTCCCCGCAACAAAGCCGAACTGCTCGATGTCGTTCGTCGTTGTCATGAAAATGAGGTTGATATCTACGTACTCGGCCGGGGCTCCAACATTCTGGTTGCTGACGAGGGGCTTGATGCGGTGGTCGTTCAGATGTATTACAAAAATTTCGGCCAGGTTTCTATAGATAAAGAAACCGGCACGGTGATTGCCGAAGCCGGGGTGAGCCTGAGTCAGTTTGTTCGCCGTTGTGCCGGCGAGGGTCTCAGCGGTACCGAATGTTTAATCGGTATTCCCGGTACGATTGGCGGCGCGGTCAAGCTCAACGCGGGGGGGCGGTTTGGTGACATCGGCAACGTTACCGAATCCGTCAAAGTCATCGACAGCAGCGGTTACGAATTTACCCGCTCCCGCGACGAAATTTACTTCGGTTACCGCATGACCAACATCATTGCCAAGTTCATCATCGAAGCTGAGTTCAGCCTCGTTCCCGATGATCCCGACCGCATCAGCAGATTGCTCAAGGAAGTCTGGATGCTCAAGAAAAACTCCCAGCCCATGAACAGCCGCAGTGCCGGGTGCGTCTTTAAAAATCCCCGAGCCCTGTCCGCCGGTGCCCTGATCGATAAGGTCGGGCTCAAAGGACACAACATCGGCGGCGCCTTCATCAGCGAAAAGCACGCCAATTTTATCGAAGCTCGCGAAGGTGCCACCAGCAGCGACGTTCTGCAGTTGATTGACTTAATCCGTCAGAGAATTCAGGATCGTTTCGAGGTGGATTTGGAACTGGAGATCAATCTCTGGAAACAATAATCCGGTTCGACAAACAATCCCCTTGGCGCATTTTGTAAGGAAATTCAAAGTACTGGAGACGTGTATGTCTGGAAAAAGTAATCCCCCAAAGACCAAAACCAATAAAGCCGAACTTAAGAATGAAGAGATTAAGGTTTTGGTTTTGCGCGGCGGTCCCAGTGCCGAGCGCGAGGTCTCTCTGGAAAGTGGTGCCGCTGTGGCTGCGGCTTTGCGAACGGCGGGTTTTGTCGTTGCCGAAGCGGACATCAATCCGGACAATCTTTCCGCCCTGGAGCAAAACGATTTCGACGTTATCGTTCCCATGCTTCACGGTACCTTCGGCGAGGACGGCCAGCTCCAGAAAATTCTCGAACAACGCAACCTCTGTTACGCCGGCAGCGATTCCGTCGCTTCCGAATTAGCCATGGACAAGTACCGTTCCAAGCTGGCTTTCCAACAGGCCGGTTTGTTGACGCCTTATTCCCAACTGATTGAGGTTGCTTGCGAGAAAATCCTCGGCAGTGCCGAATTTGAGTGTTACATTGAAAGTTGCATCGAACAGGTCGGCACCACCTGCGTGGTCAAGCCTAACTGTCAGGGCAGCAGCGTCGGCATCACCATCGCCGGCAGCAGCAAAATCGCCAAAAAAGCCATTCAGCAGGTTGTTGCCGAACATGGCGATTGTCTGGTGGAGAGGTTCGTTAAAGGCCGCGAACTTACTGTCGGAGTCATCGGCGATCAGCCGCTGCCGGTGCTGGAAATCCGCGCCGCTCAGGGTTTTTACGATTACCAGGCAAAATACCACGACGACAAAACCCAGTATTATTTTGACATCGAACTATCGGAGGACACCTTGATCGCTATCCAGCAGGCCGGTCTGGCAGCCTTTAAGGCGTTGAATTGCCGTGATTTCGGCCGCGTCGATTTTATCGTCGATGAACGCAACCAGATTTTCGTTTTGGAAGTCAATAACCTGCCCGGTTTCACCTCTCATTCGCTGGTGCCCAAAGCCGCCGCCCAGGCCGGCAACGACATGCCTAAAATCTGTGCTCAGATTGTACGAATGGCCCTGCAGCGGTCGATATAAGGTTTATGAGCAAGAAAAAGGCGAAAAAAACCGTTAAAAAGAAAAAAAACCGGCATTTCTGGCGTAATATCGCTACGATAATCCCGGTGCACTACTGGGCCTGGATGGGCCGGCGGGTGCTGGTTTTGCTGCTGATTGGGGTGGTGGTGGGTGCGGTAGCGTTTGGATTTGGCTTTTTGGACCGTTACGTCCACACGATAACCCACCAGCGTGAACTGCAACTCGACGTTGTTTTGAAAAATCCACCTGCCTGGGCCAGTCAGCAGTTGATCAAGGAGGTCTGTCTTTCGACCGGTATCCTCAGCGACGACTTCCTGCTCGACGAAACCCTCTCCGATAAATGGGCTCAAAATCTTACCCAGAATCCCTGGGTCAAAAGACTCAACCTGGTCCGCAAGCGCTACGATGGCCGACTGGAAATCGATTGTCAGATTCGCCACCCCATCGCCTCGATCCGCGACGGCCAGGAAATCTATTACGTTGACGCCGAGGGGATCGTTCTGCCTTCAGTACCGCTGGTGGGCGCCGAAGGGCACGTTGTTCGCCTGCAGGGCGTCAAGGTCGGTTCGCTGCAGGTCGGTAAAGCCGTCAACTCTTCTGATTTGCTCGCCGGCATTCAACTGTTAGCCATGCTCCGCCAGGTCGATCAGCAGATGCCCATGCCCGACCGCTTGTGGGGCGAACTGGCGGTTATCGATGTCAGCAATTTCCAGGGCCGCCTTTCCCAGGCTGAATCTCACCTGGTACTCTACACCGACAACAACACCGAAATCCGCTGGGGTGCCGCCGTCGGTCAGGGCCGTGCCTGGTACGAAGCTCCCGCCAAAACCAAAATCTCCAATCTCTACCAGTCCTACAAACTCTACGGCAACCTCGGCGAATACGAATACGTTGACCTCCGCAACATCCGCAAAGACAAAGCCGACCCCCTCCGCCACCGAGGCTGAAACCGCACTGCTCCAGACGTTTTTTTGCAAAAAATACATTTTCCCGGTTTGCAATAGCACGGTTTTGTGTTATAATTTACATAGATTCACTTATATATCACGCTTGACACCCAGGCGGTTCTTTGAAATCGGCGTTTTTTACGTTAAAATAAGGGAGGTGATAACTTATCAGCCATAAAATTTAATATCGTATCTGGCGGCGTTTTTCCCCCAAGCCTGAATAGCTTGCCCGAACCGCATACGATTGTTTGACACAAGCCGGGTTATTTGATGATTATTTTTTGTCTTATTTTTTAATTCATTTATCTTTTTTTTGTTTCATCTCTTCCCGGAACCGTCTTAAGGGTTGGTTTCTCTGCACATTTCTGGGTTTCTTACGGTTTGCCTCTGTAGCTGCGCAGATATTCTGCTTAATGCAGCGTTTTGGATTGCGCATTCCCCTTAGCATTTCCTTAACCGCCCGCGCTATCGCTGCGCCTGGACAACACTGATAAGCACAAAATATTTTTTTTGTGATTTTTGTGCTTTTTTGTGGCTGTCTTAAAATCAGCGAATCCTGCCAACCTTACATTCGTAATAACTGGTAGATTCAGACGCAGAAAATCGAATCAGCTGTTACGGTTTTTTATTCTCAAAACTTCAGGTTTCAGGCTGCCCCAAAACTTACCCGCCCACTCCGCGCTGCCATCATGTCAATTCAAAAAGATGAAACCTGTAAAAAGGAGACAAAAATGAATTCCACCAAATCCTTCACTCTGACCGAACTGATTGTTGTTATTGTAATAATTGCATTTGTAGCCGGACTTGTTGTTTTTATTTTATCATATGTACCTCCTTGTGGCGTAAAATATGTCCAGTGTGCCAGTCAACTCAAAGGTCTGGGCAACGCTTTTGCGATGTATCAAAACGATTTCCGGGGTCAAAATCCGGTGCCCTGGAGCGCTCAGGTAAAGAATGGCCAATTCGGGCGGGGCTTATACAATCCGCTCGGCGAAAACCATAACACCCGCTGGCTAAATCCCAATCCTGACTGGGACAATGAACCCACTGTGGGCGGTTGCCTGTACATGCTGGTCAAATATGTAGATGTAAATCCCAAAGTTTTCGTCTGTCCAGGTGCTCCGGACGACGAGGAAATGATGGAGTTGGAATATGCCATTGACGAAGCTGCCAAACTCGGCTGGACTGTTACTTGGTGGGAAGAGATCAATGATTTTCAATCCATGCGGAACCTGAGCTATTCCTACCAGGATCCCTGGAAATATTCCTGGAATGAGTCATCGCCGGAGAAATTAGCGGTCTTGGCGGACAAAAGCAACGCTTATGACACCGCTACGGGTACCCGCAACCCTGCCGCCGGTAATTTTCCCGATTATTCCGACAACTGCTGGGATAATCTTTCCGGTGACAATCCCCGCCACGGCAACAGCCGCAACCACGATACTGAATACCAGAATGTTCTTTTTGCTGATTGGCATGTTGAGCGAAAAGAAACCCCAACCGTGGGCATTGACGGCGACAACATTTACACCCGCTTCGGCGGCGGTGAAAATTCCACCGATATTCAGAAATCCATCGGTCGCTGGGACCTCGGCCACCCAGCTTCGGCCAAAGATTCCTATCTGGGCAATTAGCCCGCGAAAGGAGAAAGTCATGCATGCCGCACAAAAAAATTTAATGCTTTTCACCCACAAATTCGCTCGCGTGCTCTACTGGTGTTCGCTGGGACTGCTGCTGGCGGGCATGTGGGTTCTGATCGATCCGTTCCATCGCAGCATCGGCGGCCGCTCGCACATCTACATCACCCTGGGTGCGTTCGAGATTTACATTTGGCTGCTGCTGATTCTGGCCCGCTGGCACGAAAAAAAAGTCTGGCTCAGCGACACCGTTCGCTCCGGCCTGTTCGCTGCGGTGCTTTCCGGGCTGCTGTTTCTAACCCTGAACGAATTGTATCTGGCATCCGCCGGCGAGGCCTGCTGGATTACCATTATTATTGTAATGTTGACCGTCGTTAAGCTGCTCGTCGCGAAACGTTGGCTGGGCTTTTCCGATCCGGGGCCGCTGTTGGTGTTTTGCCTGCTGTGGATTGCGGTTTTGGCGATCCCGGCGCCGCTGATTCATTACTTCAGAGATGACAAATCATCTCAGCACGGCCTGGCGTACATCATCTGCTGGCTGGTTGCCTTGCTGGTGGCTGGGCACCTTTGGCTGGTTCGCTGGCAGATTCGCAGAAAATTTGATTTTGACAGCCGCCTGTTGGGAATGTGGTATGTTCCCTGGCTGCTGCTGGCTTTGCTGGGGGCTATGGCGGTTGGGCAACTTTACTCGGTCATGTGGGGCCTGTTCGTTGATTGGGCACAGTGGTATTTCTCGCCAATCTTTCTGGCAGCCGGCTTTGTCGTTGTTGCATTATCCATTGGCACCGTTTCGCTACGCCGTTGGGCCTGGGCAATCTTCGGCCTGACAATTTTACACGCCCTGGCAGCGGCCCATAGCCAACTGCCCGACGATTTTCCCACCGGCTGGTTCGCCGGATATTTCATCAATCCTTATTATACCGGTGGGGTATTCATCACCATGCTTTTGGCTTGCGGAGCACTGTTGCTGGAACGCTGGTGGCTTTTGGCGCCGGCCTTGGCCATTCCCGCCACCGCCGGCACTTTTCAATCCGTCCAGATAATCTGGAACTGCCGTCACGGCAAAGGCCTCACCCTGCTGTTAGCCGCCTTCGTACTGCTCGCCGTCGGAGTAACCTTGCAATGGTTGCAGGAAAAATGGCAGTTTCTAATAAACAGCACCACCGTCATTCTCGAACTTGATTCCAATACACTTACAGAACCCGAACCAAACGAAGACTAACTTTAGCAACGCTCTTTGAAAATTGATTGTTCAACCATAGCCAAAATAGTTTCGGTCGCAAGACCGAATCGTTAAGACCGAATTATTTTGCGTTTTCACTCTGCAGAGTTGGTAAATATCAACCCTTCAATCGGTCGGGAAAGGAGGTGATGCCCACCGAAAAAAGCTGAAAACCTATGGCAGGCATTTTGGCAACCGGCAAAACCTGAAATCCGCTTTTATTTTCCCTTCGATATGGATTTTGTCAGTTCCCAAATGTAATCAGGCACTCCGGGTGCAGCTTGGGGGGGCTGTGCCCGGAGCTGTTTTTGTTACGGAGTCTTATTCGGCTCCGGCGAGTTGTTTTTTTTTCGCTGCTTTGAGTTCCTCCGGCGGTCGCGTTTTCCAGCGGCGGTGCACCCACCAGTATTGCTCCGGATTCTCCCGCACAAATTTCTCAATGCCGTGGGTGTATTCCTGCGTAATCCAACGCAGCGGATCATCCTTATCCTGCCATTGTCGCGGCTCGATCACCCGGGCAACCCCCATCTTAAACTGATACCGATCATTCAACCGCCAGGTGTAACCCACCACAATCGGCAAATTATATTCCATCGCCAGCAATGCGATACTCTTGTAAGTGCTCGCCTTGCGTCCGAAAAAATCCACAAAAATTCCTTTTCTCCCCGCGTTCTGATCGGCGATAAATCCCAACGCTGCCCCCGATGCCAGGATTTTCATCATCAGTTCGGTCGCCCCTTTCTTGTCGATAATAACCTGTCCCTGCCGCTCGCGCACCCCCATCAGATATTTATTAACATACGGATTATCAATCGGCCGGGCGATGCTGTAAGATTCCAGCCCCAATGTCGCCAGCGCGTACCCCATCATCTCAAAATTACCATAGTGCCCCGTCACCAGAATAACACCCCTGCCCCCCAGTATCTGCCGCAGCCCATCCGAGAGATCATCAAATTCCACATACCGCCGCCACGTCGAAAGCCGAATCAGCCGCGACGTATAAAGTACATCAAACGCCAGCATCGCAATGTGCTCAAAACTCCGCCTTGCCGTCCGTTCCAGCCACTGCCGATCTTTTTCCGGAAAGCTCAACCGCAGATTCTCAATTGAACGTTCCCGTCCCCTGCCGTAAAACCGATACAGCAACCTGCCCAGCAGCCGGGCAAACCGCAGCGACGTATTCACGTTCGGAATCAGCAAAAAAACCGCCAGCAGCCGCATCAACACGTAAAAAACATAATCCAGCACCGGATGCTGCTTTTTTTTCTTCTTTTTTTTACCGGGTGTTTTTGGCATTATATAAGATGTTAACTTTCGCAGTTTTTATTAGTGCCCTTGTAAAGTAGCGAACGAAAGTCGCGTCGCAATCCAACCAAGACTGCGTCGATCCGGTCCAGCATAAGCTGGCTAATCGAACAAACCGGCGATTCATCAACAAATTGCCGTGTTTTTGTGATAACATAGTAACAGTATTATCGTTAAATGTCGAGTGCTTATCCGTTCCCGGAGGATTTGGTGATGAGAACAAAATTATTAATCTGCATTATCCTGCTGCTGTCGATTGCCGGCGGTTGCGCCCAAAGCCGCTCTAACCGTGCCCCGTTGATCGGCATAACCAGCACTTACCAGGGCGACGACCAGCAGGAACGCCAGGCCAACGTCCAGGTTAGCTTCGCTTATGTCGCTGCCGTCCGGGAAGCTGGCGGCGTCCCCCTGATCCTGCCCACCGTCGATTCGCCCCAGGCCATCGAGCAATATCTGAAAAATCTCGACGGCCTGCTCCTGATTGGTGGTGCTGACATTCCACCGGCCGCTTATCATCAGCAGCCGCACCCCACGGTTGAGGTGATGTCCCAACACCGCTGGAATTTTGAACGGAAGCTAATCAAAGACTGGTTCGAAAGTGGCAAACCTCTGCTCGGCGTCTGCCTGGGTATGCAGTTTACCAACGTGGTCCGCGGCGGCACCATGATCCAGGACATCCCCTCGCAGGTCGGCACCCAGGTGATTCACCGTGGCAATCCTGCCCTGCACAAGGTCACCATCGAACCATCCAGCCGACTGCACAAAATCCTCGCTACCGATCAGCCCGTCGTTTACTCGGCTCATCATCAAGCGGTTGACAAAATTGGCCATGGCCTGAAAATCGTCGCCCACAGTGACGATGGCATCGTCGAAGCGCTCGAAAGAACCGACGACGCTTTCGGCCTGTTCGTTCAGTGGCACCCCGAAAAAATGGACAACCCTGCCCTGCGCAAGCCGATTTACAAAGCCCTCATCGACGCATGCCGGGCTCAATCTAAAAATAAGTGAAGTAATATATGTTACAACAATAAGGATTTGTCATGAAAAGTTATCGCAAGGAATTATGGTTCGAAGCCAAAAAACGCCGCCAACTCTTCAACATCACGCCTCAGGTGCAGGATTGTCTCGCCGAAAGCGGCACCCGCGAGGGCCTGGTCCTCGTCAACGCCATGCACATCACCGCCAGTGTTTTTATTAACGATGACGAAGCCGGACTCCACGCCGATTACGAAGACTGGCTCGAAGGACTCGCCCCCGAAAAACCCTACGACCGCTACCGACACAATGGCTACGAAGACAACGCCGACGCCCACCTCAAACGCACCATCATGGGCCGCGAAGTCGTCTGCGCCATCACCAATGGCCAACTCGATTTCGGCCCCTGGGAACAAATCTTCTACTACGAACTCGACGGCAAAAGAAAAAAACGCGTCCTCGTCAAAATCATCGGTGAATAATCAGTGATTCATTTTAAGTTGGACTAAAAATTAACATCTTCTGATGAGCACAGGTAAATTTTATGAACAACGAAAAAATAAAAATCGGCACCCTCGCCCCCGGCAACGACAACACCCACGAATACATCCGGAAAATCCTCCCGCTGGGATTTGAGTCCTTTTCCATCACTTTCGGGCAAACACTGGCCGACTGCGATCTCAAAAAAATGGCCCGTCAGTGCCGCGAGGTTCTCTCCGGCTCCGATGCCGTTATCAGTTCCATCGGTATTTACGGCAATCCGCTGGTGGACAACGATCAGGCTCTGCAAAACTACTGGGGCTGGGAAAGTCTCATCGACGCTGCTCAATTGTTCGGCTGCGACCTCGTCACCGGTTTCACCGGACGCGTCACCGACAAACCCATCGCCAAATCCTACGACAAATTCTGCAAAATCTTTACCCCGCTGGTCAAACGTGCCGAAAAACGATCCGTTCGGTTAGCCTTTGAAAATTGCGACATGGGCGGCGACTGGTGGCGCGGCGATTGGAACATCGCTCACAATCCCACCGCCTGGGAAATGATCTTCAACGCTCTCAATGCCGATCACGTCGGCCTGGAGTGGGAACCCTGCCATCAACTCGTTAGCCTCATCGATCCCATCCCTCAACTGCGAAAATGGGTCAAAAAAATCTTCCACGTCCACGGCAAGGACGCCAACGTCCACTGGGACGTCATTCGCGAATTCGGCATCCACGGCCCCAAAAAATTCGCCTGCCACCGCACCGCCGGTTTCGGCGATTCCGACTGGACCCAAATTATCGCCGAACTAAAATCCGGCGGCTTCGTCGGTTCCATTGATATCGAAGGCTGGCACGACCCCGTTTACAAAGACAGCCTCGAAATGGCCGGGCAAACCCACGCCCTACAGTACCTCAAAAACTGTCGAAAAGTCACACCCAATTCCCAATCCGAAAATCCAGAAAATCCTTAATAATCAATTATATATCAGCTCCATGGTGGCCTTGCAGTCCTTATTCACTTTGCCCCGAATCCAGTGGGCGCTAAAGCCGTCCGGGAAAACGTAAGATAATGTCTCGCTCGCCGGCACCTTAAAACTGTCGTATTTATACCAGCCGTGATTATCAAAATTCACCTCAATCGTAAATTCCACCTCACTGTCGGCTTTGTGCGTTAGCACCATTTTCTTCTCGTCATACCCGTTCATCAGGTACGGATCGCTTGGGTCATTCGCACGAACTTCACTTTCATACCACGGCCCGCCTCGTCCGCTGCACTTGCCCAGCTCCCAAAGATCATCTACCGCCCCGGCCCACACGGCGCACTTACCATCTTCCGAACGAATGATATGTTCGTTATCTCCGGGAGCGTCATCAGCAACACCGGTGATAATCAACATGCCGCGCCAGGAACAATAGTCACTGATGCGTCGGTTATGTGTCGCAATCGGGCGCACCAACGCAAAACCGCCCGCGTTTTCTGCCGGCAGTTCATAAAACGTACCGTGACAGTTGAAAAGATCGCGCTCAGTACAAACTTCCCGATCAATCCGCTCCAGCCCCAAAGGGCCGGTTTGATCGAAGCAGGCATTCCCCTTCGGCAGCCGGTAACGCCTCCCCTCATCGTCGATGTACAGAGCCGAAGCATCGTCCACTGTAATAATGTTTTTTGGAACAGCAACGTGTTTTTTGAGCCATGCGAGAGTCGTTGGCTTCTCGACACGTTGCAGTTTCATGTCGGCATCAATTTCGTAATAACCGACATCTTCGCACTTGCCGTCTGAAGAGTGAACCGCCGCAAAGTGCAAAGTCTTCAGGCCGGCACCCCGCGCTCGCACCAAACCCCCAGTGGCTTTTCGACACGCCGGCGTTACCAAACCGCGAAAAATGTCGTTTGATTCTCGAGGACGGGTATCTTTGTTTGAATAATCAAAATACGCTGTTGCTTCTTCACAATCTTTGTCCAGGCGAATCCGAACCCATTGTCCTCGTTCTTCCGAAGAAAATTTCACCCACTCATAACCGCCGGCACCCACCGTAACCGTACGCATGACCGTCCAGTTGCCGTCCCCCTTGGCATCGACTTCGAAAGTGAACTGCACCGGCTGTTTATTATTATGGGCCAGGTGCACACCACGCCGATGGAAACCCCCAAACAAAAACGGATCGGAATATTCACCCCCACGCACCGGCTCAGCCATCCAAACCCCACCTTTTCCCACGGGTGCTCCGAAATCATCCAACTGCCCAGGCTGAATAAACCTGAGGTTGGATTGCGACTGACCGGGCCCGGCAATATCACCTTTCGCTTTACGTTTATTAAGGAATTCACTTTTTGCCGAAACATCACATCCCAGCACAACACGTCCCTGCCAACTGCAGAAATCGCCGATTACCATAAGGTAACTCGATCGCGGCACAATCCCGGCCGTATTTTTCAAAGAAAACGCTTTGGGAAAACGCCAGAACATACCATGCATCGTCATGAGCAGGTCTTCTTCGCCAATATCCCGTATCCGAGGCCATTCAGTGTACCAGCCGTGCGCTCCATCATAACAGTGCGAAGCTTTGGGCAGACGAAAGCTGTGCCAGCCACCCTCCTCGCGCAGCATAAAAATCAACGACCGATGATCCCACCCGATGCTCCAGATTGGGTCCGTCTGCGGATTCTGATTACCATAAATCCCCCCGGGGCCGGTAACCTCTGTGAATTGATTACGCCGCACAACTTTCCAGTCCTTACCGTCCCATTCGGCCAAACAGCCCGATGGAACGTCGGGCTTGCGGCGCGCCAAATCGGAGTGTTCACCATTATTCGCATAAATCAGCCGCCCCTGACCGGAATACAATCCTTTGCCATGATAACCGGGCAGCAAATTACCGCTTTTGTTCGCTGCTACGTTTTCATCTACTGCTACGTTTCCATCTATATATAAATTCTTCACTGCCAACGTCCGCACATCCACTTCATAAAAACCCTCTTCCATGGTGGCGAAATAGATTTTTCCCGTCGGATCCGTTAAATGACGGGCGTTACCCGTAAGCCTCCCGGGCATCACTTCCGGTTTAATCACCCGCACATTTCGTTCCTTATCAATAACATAAGGCCCAATAAAAAGCTGCTGAGACTCTCGATGGATCATCCGATTCGCCGGCGTTCCTCCCACACTTTCCGACCTTGCAGTCATATTCAAATCCGCATCAATTTCGTACAATTTGTCATCCGAACCATAAGGCTTATGTGGCGCATAGGTAATCACCCACAACCGCTCCGCCCAGGGAACCACCGCTCCTGTGCCGCATTCATTCTGTTTATTGAAAGACGCCAGATGTGGATAAATCCCGCTGAAATTAATCGCCTCCGCTCCACTCTCCGCTCTTGCGGTCAGATCAGCTGTTCCGATTAAAGTAAGAATAAGAACAATCGTTCGCAAAACCACTGTTTATACCTCCATATCTTATTTACCCGTTTCCAGGTTAATTTTGGCATAGGCAATACCATACACATCCCAACGCTTCAGCATACTTTTCATCCGTTCGGCAAAATCGTCGTAATCTTTGCCCGCTTTTGCACTCCAGCCGGTTTCCGCGTAAGCCGCTATCCGCGGATAACTCTGCCGCTGCAGGTCTTTTACCTGCGGTATCCATTCTCCCCACATATTGCAGGTCAGCCCCAGCACCTTGTCGTGATATTTCTTTTCCAGCCCCTCCGGTATCGGATCAAAACTGTAAGCCTTTTTCAGCGATATGGAATCGTACCCATAGTCCAGATAGGCAAAGGAATGCAGCGAGTTAACGATATCGTGCCCCGCCTCGACCGCGGTCCGGGCCAGTTTAATGTCACCTTTCCAGAAGTGAATAATCGCGCTGGTTGCCAGCTTTTGCTTCTGCTCGCTGTTTTCCTTATTCAAAAAACCGTGCAGGTCGCGACCCATTATCTCGTTCCATCCCATCATCCGGCGACTTTTACCCTCGATAAATCTTGAAATACGATTAGTAAAGTGCGTCTGGACATCAGCGATATTGGTTATTCCTTGTTCTTTCATAAATTTCTGAATTTCTTCACTTCCCTGCCAGATATCGAACAATACCTCGTCGCCGCCGATATGAATAACCTCCGATGGGAACAGCCCTATTACCTCCGTAAGAATGTCCGTGAGAAACTTATAGGTTTTTTCATCCACGGGATTGAAACTGTCAGGTTTTATTCCGAAGGTGATCAGAACTTCAATCTGCCGACGCTGCACTCCCACCTCCGGATAAGCCGCCACCGCGCTGCTGGCATGGCCGGGCATCTCGATTTCCGGCATAATCCGAATATGCCGCGCCGCTGCATATTTAACAATCTCCCGGATTTCAGCCTGCTTATAGAATCCCCCATGAGGCTTACCGGACCGCTTGGGGCTGTTCCAGCCGCCGATTTGGCTATCCTTGCGTTTCGAACCGATTTCCGTCAGCTTGGGATATTTCTTGATTTCTATCCGCCAACCCTGATCGTCCGTCAGATGCCAGTGGAAAACATTCATTTTCAAAAGGGCCATCTGATCTAATATATCTTTCACGACTGCCTTGCCTTTGAAATATCTGCCCTCATCCAGCAGATAACCCCGCCACTGAAATCGCGGCTTATCCGTAATCTCCAGCGCCGCAATGGCCAGGGTTTTTCCCGCAACTTCCCTTTTCTCCTTTTCCACCGGCAACAGTTGCCGCAGACTCTGACAGCCGTAAAAAACTCCCGCCGCCGTCTTCCCGGTAATTGTTACCGTTTTGGGTGTTACTATAAGTGTGTAACCTTCCTCGCCCAGATTGGTTTGGGTAGCATCCAGCCGAAAATTAATCACGTTCGTTGCACGATCAATCTTCTTGACTACCTGTAACTGAAATCCCTGGTCAACTTTCAGATATTCTGCCAGTAATTCAGCTTCCCTTACAATATTTTCGTCCGCCACAATTACCGTACTCGCCCCCAACTCAAAACTTCCTTCCCGCTGGACTATTTTTGCTGGCTTAGGAATCACGGCTACCGTCTCCGCCAATGACACCGAACTCAAAACACCGAAAACTAAACTAAAAGCAATTACTATTTTTATCATCATTTTTTCCTCGTAAAAGAAACCATATTAACAGCTTCGGAAAATGCTCCTGTTTAATCGCTTCTAAAACGAAAGGCCGAAAGCGAGGGTGGGTAACTTTGTTACCCACGCGGTTCACTGAATACGACTTAAAAAATCCCGGCAAATATCCCCCACCGGCTCAGCTAATTGACGCAAGCGAACCTCGTCTAGATTTTGTCCATATCCGTGAATTTGTAAATGTCTAAAGAGTAGAAGTTCGCCGAAAAAATCATATTGTTCCTTGGATACCAAAGATTCGCTACTCGCTTTAATCAATAAATCCTTGTGCCAACTGGAGCTTTTGTCGGTTTTGATACCCTGTTTTTCCAATTGAAAACGCAGTATACGCTCTATGCTCATGTAAATATCCTGCAGTAGTTTTCCCAGAGCAATTACTTCAAAACCTGAGAGATTGTCTTTGCCGGCAAGTTCTTCGATAAGCGTGATGGTTTTTTCCAGTTCTTTACGTTCAGCGTTTATGTAATCATCTTTAGCGCTCATAGATGCGAACCCCCTGATCTCGAACTATAAAGGCTATGGGGGGATCCAGGCTCATATCTACCAAATCCACGGGCTTGGACAGGGAAAAGTACAACTTGCTGTAAAATTTGAAAAATTTCGTCGGCTCTATGCCCTCCACCGCCAAATCATAATCACGTGCATGCTCTTCGTCTTCCAGGGCCGAACCAAATAGCCAGACCGTTTTAACGCCGAACTCCTCCGCACACGACTTAACAATTTTCTGTAACCCTTCGGAAACCAAAATCATTCCTTTCATAGAAGTTTACTAATCGCAAATCAAAATATTCCGCCCATGCGTAAACTTACAATCCTACGATGTAGGCTTGCAATATCATTATGTAACCTCCCAATGCCAAGATATATAGCCTTACAATACTGCAATGTAACCGCTTGTGTATCCTGTAGTCCTGTCAAAAAGCCTTTTCTATATTATTTGCCAACGACTTAGGGTCAATTTCTGCCAGAGCATCAACCGCAACTTTTATGCAAAGTTGCATCAGGCCAATGTTGTGTTGGTTCTCGACGAGACTGCATATATTCTTGCTAAATTCCCAAAATAGAGTGTCTTTTAGGCCTTCGTCCTTTTCAGCAAACAATTGCTTATACTTGCTGTACTTTTTCATTCTGGCATTGTGGATCATGAAACTTGATTTTTTATATTCTTGTTTTACGTCTTCTTTAAAGCCAAACCAACAGAAATCTAAAGCAGAGTTGATGCATCTTTCGACAAGTTCGTCCATCAGTTCGTCCCTTAACTCAAGACCCGTAGACCCCGTTTCAGCGAACTCCTGAAAGAGAAATCGGTCTGTAATATGAAGGAAAAGTGTTATGAAATCCATTAAAATCTCAGCATACGCAATTGCACCAAACTCTTGTTTGGATGTTTCGGTTTCTTCTATATCCGCCAAATAGATTTTAACAGCATCAGCAGCTATCCGAGAATGATGGCATACTTTATTTACATATTCTTGGAGAATGATTTCGTTAATTTCTTGGTATGTCATTGTTGACATTTTTGTGAAGTCCTCGCTACGCAATTTTAACGTTACAACTAATGTTTATATGGTTCCCGTTCCACAAAACCACAATAACCTTATTGCTGGCCTGGCCTTCACCTGCTTTGTTGACAGCATCGTAATACTACGAAAGATTAAAGCAGCTTCCGGCAGGTGCTTTCTACAGCATTCAATTTGTTTTGGATAACATCCCAAACAATATTTAAATTTACACCAAAATATTCGTGAATGAGAATGTTTCTTAACGCTACAATTTTATGCCATTCTATTTCAGGCCCCTTAACCTTTAATTCATCTGGTAGGTTTCTAGCTGCTTCGCCTATTATCTCAAGATTGCGGATTACTGCATCCTGAGTTTTTCTGTCAGCGAGAAAAGCTTCATAAGACATATCCGAGATATATTCTTCAATCAAAGCTATGGATTCAAGGATGTCATCAATTTTTTGCTTATAGTCCCTGGGCATATATAACTTCCTGGTCAATAATAGGTTTGATGCGAGGCTTAACAGAGTCTGCCATTACCAGGTCAACAGGTCTTTTAAAGAGCTTCTCCAGATAAAATTTCAAATCCATATAATGATCAAATGTCGGATCTGCCAAATCCACCAAAATATCAATGTCGCTTCCCGGCTGGGCCTCATTACGAACCATAGAGCCAAACACTCCAATCCTGCTTACCGAAAATTCCTCTTTCAGCTCTGTGATTCTTTGATTTAATTCATTTAGGATTTCTTCGTGTGTTAACATGTAAAAAAACCAGACTCTTTCGATATTCACCCTGTTTTATAAGATTAGCTTTCAAAGCCATGCTGGAAGCACCACGTTTGTAAACTCATTTATACCAGTATAAATATCAAGATGCAATACCATTCAATTTACCGTTAATCCTTTCCTGCCCTGAATTTACAGAAAAGCAATTTCGGCTCTCGGTTTTTCCCTGTATGGTAGGTTTCTTTGCCTAAAAAACGGTTTTTTCTTTCATTCAGGGCGGAAATTGTGTGTAATAAACCATCTGGCAGTCCGACTTATACGGTGCCGTGGAAAGTAAGATAAAGTAAAGCTGCCCTCGGCCTCGGAAAACAAGGAATAATTTGATGCCTGACAACAGTGATATTTTGACGAGTTGCGGCTCGGCCTCATCGGTCGAAACTGCGGACTATACGGAAATTACTCGGCCAAAATCCACCGGCAAAATAACCTTTCTCAAGGAATTTATCCGCTCGCCGAAGAATATCGGAGCCATCGCCCCCAGCAGCATGAAACTGGCTCAAGCCATCGTCAAACACAGCGGTGCCGCCCAGGCGGCCAACATCCTGGAATTCGGCGCCGGAACCGGCGTGTTCACCCAGGTAATCCTGCGCGAAAAAAAACCTGACGCCAATTTCATCGCTATCGAGCATAACGACTCACTTTCCGAAATGCTCCGCCAACACTTTCCCGACACCGCCATTGTTACTGATTCCGTCGAAAACGTTAGCCAAATAATGCAGCAGCACAACATGGCCAAGTCCGACTGTATCGTCTGTGGCCTGCCCTGGACCGCTTTTTCGCAGGATATGCAAAACAGGTTGATAATGTCCGCAATTTCCGCCCTCGCCCCAGGCGGCACCTTTGCTACCTTCGCGTATTGGCCGCTGCTCTTCCTGCCCGCCGGGATGCGCTTCCGAAAAATACTCTACAACTTATTCAGCCACGTCGAAATCTCCCCCATCGTCTGGAAAAACCTCCCCCCAGCCATCGTCTATCGCTGCATCCGTTAACACCCGGCATTTCCCTAAAAATCCGCCATTACAACCACTTTTTCGCCGTTTTTCCCCTCCCGAGCACCTGTTGCTATTTGGGCCACCATTTGCCCGAGCGGATAAATTTTGAAAAATTATATTTTTTTTGTTTTTGTTGCTTGACACCTTCGGCATTTGTGCTATTATAACCTGTCTGTAAGGGGTAGCCCACTAAGCTACTTCCTAACTGGTTTCTCAGCTATTGAGGCTGCAAATGCATAAGTCTTTGGGTTTCAGGGATTTATGCTTATTTTATCGCCCCGGGCTGAGTGCTCTTTGACAAGTAAACAGTTGTAAGCTAACGAGAATGTGGGCTGTGCGGAGAACTGTGACGACTTCGCATAGCTGTACAACTATCGGTTGAAAGACCGATTGGTGTGTTCCCGGCCATAACCGGGAATTCAGCATTCTCGTACACAGACGTGAGTGTTGAGCCATTTCGAATGCCATCGCAGTCTTATTTATAAGATTGCGGCAAACGATATAAATTGAAGAGTTTGATCCTGGCTCAGAATGAACGCTGGCGGCGTGGCTAAGACATGCAAGTCGAACGGATGCTTTGATTGAGTAATCAAGATAAGCGTTAGTGGCGGAAGGGTGAGTAATGCATAGATAATGTACCTTAGGCTTTGGGATAGCTGCGGTCTTCGGACCCTTGGCGAAAGTGCAGGTAATACCAAATGATATCCTTGTATCGAATGTTATAAGGATCAAAGGCTTCGGCCGGCCTTAGAGCAGTCTATGTCGTATCAGCTTGTTGGTGAGGTAACGGCTCACCAAGGCATCGACGCGTACCGGGACTGAGAGGTTGAACCGGCACATCGGGACTGAGACACTGCCCGGACCTCCACGGAGGGCTGCAGTAACGGATATTGCGCAATGGACGAAAGTCTGACGCAGCGACGCCGCGTGTAGGACGAAGCCCCTCGGGGTGTAAACTACTGTTGGGGTGAAGAAAGGTAGCTTGCTACTTGATCGATCCCTGAGGAAGGACCGGCTAACTTCGTGCCAGCAGCCGCGGTAATACGAAGGGTCCTAGCGTTATTCGGAATTATTGGGCTTAAAGAGCACGTAGGCGGAAGGCTAAGTGCCTTGTGAAATCCCCCGGCTTAACCGAGGAATTGCAGGGCATACTGGTTTTCTTGAGGCAAGTAGGGGTGCATGGAACTCTTGGTGGAGCGGTGGAATGCGTAGATATCAAGAGGAACGCCAGCG
>JAFGSR010000140.1 GCA_016934515.1 Sedimentisphaerales bacterium | reverse complement strand
TGCCGGAGGCCTAAAGCGTTAAACTCAAAGGTGTTACAGTCAAAACGATGAATTATTTACCAACTTTTTCCGATGAGAACCTAAAATATAAAATCTCTTTGGTAGGCCCATAATCCAAATTTTAATCCCCACCACATCAGTAGGATATAATTTTATAAAAAATCTGTGTTAATCCGCGTTAATCTGCGGTTTCAAAAGGGTTTATGTAAAATTTCGCTCTGTAATCCCCCCGAACCATAAACACGACAGCTATCATCCATAATCCATAAGTTGTTTCATTCAGCGAGAATCAGCGTAAAACATTGTAAATGAATACCTTATAGAGATTTTTCCTCTCTCGAAATGTGTCCAAAAGCGCGACAAGCCATTTTCCAAAACTCGCAACTTTCTGCAAAAAACCCCTAAGTTTCGTTAAGTATCGTTAAAAAACCTTCAAAAACCACCCAAGTTTCGCCCCTGTTTTTTGACTGAATTTGATCTTTTCTCATTTTCGGCCCACTTTTAGCGCCTCATTTTCGGCCACATAATGGACGCAAGCACTCCATTATCCGTACTTTTGCGACACGGAAAATAGCCGCTTCATACACCTTTTTCCCGGTGGCATCGCCAAGTACCCTTGGGGGTGGTCGAACGCCAATTAAAACCCCTCATTACTCATTGAAAGGTCCTTTGACCCGCCGAACCACTCAAAAAAATAACGCCTGCGGATCCAAATCTTCTCGCTCCTGCAATAGCTTAGCTAACATAACCGCATAACTGTCAGGTAGTTGTGATTGCTCCGCCAGCTCCAGCTTTTCCAGCACCACCCTTACCGCTGCCTGGTTGGGCCCTTCAACTTCAACGAAGCTGCCCAGCTCGACAACCTTGTCCAGGCAAACCGAGCAATCGTCCAGTTGCCAGAGGTCGCGTTTTTTCTCAAACGCCAGGGTCAATTCAAAATCCAACCCCAGCAGAAAATCCTGAGCCGTATCAAAATCATCAACTTCTAACTCAAGTTCCTGCCGTGATTTATAAGTGCTGCCCTTGCTCCGTGGCCCCTTGTAACAGAGGATGGTTTTGCTGGTTGCCGCCGAAGTTTCCCGCCGAATTCGCAGCCCCCGGTCACCCTGCACCAGCGACCGGTCCGACCGGTCAAAAAAATAATCCCGCTGGGTCACCTGTTGTAACAACTTGCCGGAGCAGGCTTTAACCCGCTCTTCGATCGGGCTGATTTGTGTGACTTTAATTTTGGCTTCGATTTCAATTGCCATGGCTTCATTCTAAGCCGGCTACCAGTCTTAGTCAATTGACACTACCATAAAATTATTCCTATAATGCAGTTATGCAAAATGATTCATCCGAAAAACAAGAGTTGGTGTTATCTCGTGAGCAGGTTCGCAAATGCGATAAGCTAGCTATTGAGCAGTTTGGCATCGATGGACTGGTGCTGATGGAAAACGCCGGAAACGTTGCGGCGCAAAGAGTTATGGCGCATTTGAAAAGCATCAAAGGCCGAAAAGTCTTGATAGTCGCCGGTTGCGGCAACAACGGCGGGGATGGTTTCGTCGTCGCCCGGCATTTGTTCAACAACCGCTATCCAGTCGAAGTGCTCATCTGCTGCAGCCGCGACCGCATCAAAGGCGATGCGCTTAACAACTTGAAAATTATAGAACTTATGAAAATCCCCATCGAATATCTGGGCCAAGCAGGTCCGGAATCCGCCGCTGGGGTAGAAAAACAGGTTGCCGGGGTAGAAAAAAAAGTTACTGGGGTAGATAAACAGACCGCTGGGGTAGATAAACAGGTTGCTGGGGCAGATAAACAGGTCGCTGGGGTAGATAAACAGGTTGCTGAGGTAGAAAAAAAAGTTACTGGGGTAGATAAACAGGTCGCTGAGGTGGTGACTCGGCTGGGCGGAGAGGTTGATTTGATTGTCGATGCTTTGCTGGGCACCGGTACCGCCGGGCCGCCGCGCGAACCCATTCGCACAGCGATAGTTACGATAAATCAACTGGGTAAAAAAGTTGTTGCGTTGGATATTCCATCCGGGCTGGACTGCGATTCCGGCAAACCCCTGGCGGTGAATGAGTTAGGTGAATCGGAGGATGTAGCTGAGCAAGAAGAAGGTCAAGGTGGTTTGGCGATTTGTGCGGATGAGACGGTTACTTTCGCGGCGATGAAGAAGGGATTTCTTAGCGCTCGGGCGCGGAGGTTTACCGGTGATATCACGGTAGCATCGATTGGAGTGGATGTATCTTTATTATTAAAGCACATGTAATATCCAGAAAAGAGTGGTGAGGAATTATAGGTGTCCGATGGTGAATCAGATGGGGGAGTTGATGGGGGAGTTGATGGGGGAGATGAATGGTGATTAAGCTAAGGTTCAGGCCTAAAAATGTTAAAATGTAACGATTGTAACGAGTGTGACGATTATAGGGGAAGATTTGAGCGCAAGTTCCGATAATACAATTGGTTTAGGAAAAGATCTTGACAGATATTATTTAATTTTGTACTATGAATTTTCAAGATCGAAGGCATGGATGCTGAGGAGTTGTTTTCAAGTATCTTGTCTTTTTTTTTAGAGCAGCGAGCCCGCCTGTTGGCTGTATCGTGGAGTGGAGAGAGATTACCACGTTAGCGAAGTTGGATGTGTAGTATTTGTCTGACAGTCTATTTATTCGTTCTGACGAAATGGGTTTTCGGCTGATATAAAACCGTCAGTTGTTATCTTCGGTGCATTTTGTTGGGTATGTAGGTGTTATTAAATGGCAGCAAAAGTAAGTGATCAGGTGTTTGAATGGTTGTTAGCGGGATGGGCGGGCCATGGAGATGATCCCGGGGAGATATTTCCATCATTGGCGGATGTGAATTATCATTCGTTGGCCCGAGAGTTGGCGGTGGCGATGCAAAAAGCGGGCATGGCTAAGGAGCAGGTGGAAGAGTTTCTACGTAAGTCCGACAGCGTGATATAATTATTTTTGCTTATCTTATCCTGGTATCTGTTTGGGGGATTATTTATGTGCAGCAATTGCGTTTAAGCTTTGCGCTGACGAGTGTGCCGATCTCGAAAAGTACTATGTAACATTCGCTGTCGAGGCCGGTAAAAAAAATGCACCTATTCAAATCTTATAAGATTAAGTTTGGAGGCACCCCCGCGGCGATCACGCCAAGGCGATTATAATTCATTTGTCTGTGAACATCTGGTTTTCATAGTTTCTTTAATTTTCCCCAAAGAACACCTCTCTTCGAGTACGCAGAAAGGTGCCACCCAACCATTAGAATAGTATATGGACCAGTAAAGTCTAGTAATAAATGTACCTGACCCCATTATTCCCATCTAGTAATAAATGTACCTGACCCCATTTTTCCTCCTGACCCCATTTTTCCTCCAATTGTTGGCACGTGAGTTGGTGGTGGCGATGCAAAAAGCGGGCATGGCTAAGGAGCAGGTGGAAGAGTTTCATCGCAAGTCCGACAGTACGCTATAAATATTTTCGTTTATCTTGTCCTGGTATCTGTTTTGGGGGAGTTTTTTATGTGCGGAAAAGGGAAAAAAAGAGAAGAAAAAAGTGCATATACATTTCATCTATTATTATCGGTCGCCCTCTTGGTCTTATAGTATATTCCAATTCAAGTTTCATTGCCATTTTATCTACCCATCGCTGGTTGCCCAGGGGGCGTTGGCGATTGATGCTGAGGTGTATTTGATCGAGTTCTTTTTTTGGTTGCTCTTTATTGAGTAGAGCCCGCCAATTTCGAGGGCGTTGGACTGGGCCGGGAGCCAAGAAAGGGAATAAATATTGGTGCTTTGATGCATACCAGCTAGACTATTTCCAGTGCTCGGCGTGGTCAGTAAGGTTCGTTCTTAACGCATTACTTTCGGCATAACGAAGAATGGTCAAAAAGTGGTGGTCAGTCTGGATAGGAAAAGCCTTATATCTGCCATGCCATAGGCGGACATGAGCAGTCATCAGCCATTGCATCCAGGTACTCAAGTTGCCATCGTTATAAGGTCATAAGACCATAAGGAAATGGTTAGGCATCAAACACCAGGACAATAAACGCATGAGCTGAGGCTTGACAGCTTTGCCCAGCATTTCTGTAAAACGGAGATAGTCCTGATCTTTATGGAAAACCTTGGAACGATTGTTGCCGCGGTTTATCACATGAAAACATGTTTCCCGCGTCAGATCGTGCTTTTCCTGGCCATGTATTCCTGACAATATTCAATAAAACGGCCATGAAAACGAAAAGCTTTGACAGTTCAAGGTGGTTTTTATAAGATTATTGAGGTTGGAAGGACTGAATTTTATTTTTTAAGCGTTTACATTAAAAATGTCAGATAAAAGCGATTTGTAACTTTCCAGCACTTGCGTATTAGCGGGAGGTATTGTGATGCCAAGAGTCTTGTTTCATGTTGGGTGGATGTGCATAATCCTATGCTATGGTGGAGGGGGCGGTTTTGCAGAAGAAACGGTTTTGCCGCAAGGAGACGCACGAGCGTCGCTGGTAAGCAGTCATTTTCCCGACCGAACACACGAGTTTGTCTGGCGAAACTGGAACGCCGTCGAGCCGGCAAAGATAGCCAAGATATTGAATGCTTCGGTTGAGGAAATCACGGCGCTGGCAAAGTCGATGGGATTACCCCTTGTCGCAACAGTTCCGACTGAGCAAAGACAGCGGGGTTACATTACCCTCATTCGGCGTAATTGGCATCTTTTGCCTTACGAACAATTGTTAGAGCTTCTGGAGATGACGCCGGAGCAACTAGCGTTGACGTTACGTGAGGATGATTTTCTGTGGGTCAAACTGGGCCAATTGAAACCTAAATGCAAGCCACTGAGCTACAATCGGCCCGATGAGACGGCGCGGCGTCGAGCGGCCGAAATTCGTCGCGTGGTCGAAGCAGATTTTGGTGAGGAGATTTGTCTGAGAGCCGAACCGCGTTTCGACTTTGTACGGCAACTCAGTAAACCGTTGCCTTTATTCACTCTTTCCAAGGTTGAGGAGGAATCCCCCGTTTCATTGCGGCTTGTGCATTCCTATGTTGCGGTGTATGGCGATCCGCTAATGAATCCCCAATTGGATCCCTACCCACAGGGATTGCATGAGCGACTTTCCGCAGTAGGTGTCAACGGTGTTTGGCTGCACGCTCTACTGAGAGAAATATCGCCGGGGGGTGAGACGTTTCCCGAGTTTGGAGCCGACCACGAGCGGCGTTTAGTCAATCTTCAGGCCATGGTGGAACAGGCCAAGAAATACGGCATCAGCATATATCTCTACATGAATGAGCCGCGGGCGATGCCCGATTCTTTTTTCAAGAATCGGGTCGAAATGGGCGGAGTCCGGGAAGCCGGCTATACCGCTTTGTGCACTTCTCATCCAGCGGTGCGTAAATGGATGAGTGATGCCCTGGCTTATGTTTTTCGTCAAGTACCCGACTTGGGTGGGGTATATGTTATCACCGCGTCTGAAAATCTGACCAACTGTGCCAGCCATGGCAACTGGCGTGCCTGCCCGCACTGCCAGGCGAGGAGCGACACAGACATCATTACTGAGGTTGTAGCTGTGATCGAAGAGGGTGTTCACCGCGGCAATCCCAAGGCTAATGTTCTGGTGTCGGACTGGGGTTGGAAGGGTCACGGCGATGCTCGGGACATCATCGCCGGTTTGCCGAAATCAATTTGGCTGATGTCAGTCAGTGAATGGGCTAAGTCGATCAAGCGAGGTGGAATAGAAACCAAGGTTGGCGAATATTCGATATCTGCTGTCGGACCGGGTCCACGAGCTCTTCAGCATTGGATATCAGCCAAACGTGCCGGTTTGAAGACGGCAGGCGAAATACAATTCAACAACACGTGTGAAATTGCCAGCTTGCCATATTTGCCGGTAATGGACCTTGTGGGTGAGCATATAAGCAATTTAGCATCAGCCAAGATCAACGGCATGTTGATAGGCTGGACAATGGGCGGGTATCCTTCACCCAACTTCCAGCTTGCCCAGCAACTGAACCGCAACCCACCTCCAAACCTCGATACGGTATTGGGTGCATTGGCGCGAAAGCGGTTTGGTACCGAGGGAGCCCCTCATGTCCGTAAAGCATGGACTCTCATGAGCGACGCCTTTCGTCAGTATCCTTTTCATATTAGCGTGGTATACAATTCGCCGGTCCAAATCGGTCCGGCAAATGCGCTTTATCCTACAAAGACCGATTATAGTGCAACTATGTGGGGTATTCCCTACGACGATCTGGCCGGATGGTGCGGTCCGTACCCGCCAGAAGTGCTCGCGGCACAGTTCGAAAAGATGGTCGAGGGCTGGCAGAGGGGTATTGCGGAATTGCAGGTAGCCGTGGAAAAGACACCACCGGATCAGCGTGACGAGGCTCAAGCAGACTTACGATTCGCCCGTGCAGCGGCTATTAATTTTCAATCGGTAGCTAACCAAATATGTTTTATCCTTGCCCGTGATGCGTTCGCCAAGCCATCGAATGCGCTATCGTCCGAACAGCGTATTCGCTTGTGGTTAGAAATTAAACGGTGCTTAGAATCCGAGATAGTCTTAGCCCGCCAGCTCTTTACGCTTACGCGAGAGGATTCGCGAATCGGCTTTGAGCCCTCGTGTCAGTACTTTTACTTGCCGCTGGACCTGGTGGAAAAAGTAATCAATTGCCGTTGGTTATTGGGATACTTTGAATATGCAATGGCTGCATATACCCACTGAATATCCTCCTGTTAGAAGCAATCCGTTTACCGCAGCAACTTGTACAGAAATACTTACTCTATGAAGTTGGATTACCGTTTTGGCGGTATTTTTGTAAACATATCCCTTATTCCAAGGATTGCATATGAGACAATATGGCCAGTTTACCGAAAACGATCATATTGCAATTTGTGCTATGAAACATGCCGGGGAAAAAAACGAAACTAATATGTTGCCAGGACAGCTATGAGTTCTTACTATATTCGTACAGGGTAAAAGGTCAACAACAGACGTGAAGCAATAAGCAAGAACGTGACATGTCGTCCGAGTAGTGTTTAAGGGTATGAGGGACTTGGATATGGGCGGACCATTTGTGGTGTAAATCTGGAGATTGAAATGGCAAAACAAGCAAAAATCCAATCAAGAGATTCAGGTGAAACGGCAGATTTTCGGTCGCAAATAGTCAAGTCGCAAAAATCGCCCGAGCAGATTATTGAGGAGCTGCGTAAGCGTGAAGAGCACTACCGAAGAGTAATAGAAGACCAGACCGAGTTTATTGTGCGTTGGTTACCTGGGGGCAGGCGAACATTTGTAAATGAAAGTTATTGTCGCTACTTTGGTGTGACAGAAGAGGATGTGCTTAAATCTGATTTTTTCCCTTTGATTTTGGAGGACGATCGTGAAGGTGTTCGGAGGAGACTAGAAGCATTGAGCCTGGACAACCAGGTTTCGACGGGTGAGCACCGAGTTATTCTTCCCGACGGGAGTATCGGGTGGAACCAGTGGACGGATAGAGCTTTTTTTGATGAAAAAGGAGAAGTAATTGAATACCAATCAGTTGGTCGCGATATAACTTCGCGTAAACAGGCGGAAGAAGCTCTGCGGGCGAGCGAGGAAAAATACCGAACACTTGTGAGTCGTACGCCTGTGGTTCTATGGACATCAGATCAATATGGTCAAACCTCCTTTATTTCTTCGAATGTGGAGGAAGTATATGGATATACATCGGAGGAAACCCTCAAGGCAGGTGATCGCCTATGGTTTGGGAGAATTCATGCTGAGGATATTGTAAGGGTGAAGGCGGCATACCTGGCGTTGATTAAGGAAGGGGAGCCATTTGATGTGGAGTATCGAATTCAGAGACGGGATGGGGAATGGATCTGGCTGCACGACCGGGCGGAACGCAGTTATGAGGTTGAGGGCGATTTGCGTGTAGATGGGGTATTTCTGGACGTTACCGATCGTAAGAAAGCCGAGAAGGCGTTACAGGAAAGTGAAGCTCGCTACAGAGAGCTATTTGACCACATGAGCAGTGGAGTGGCGGTGTATGAAGCTGTGGATGATGGTAAGGATTTTATATTCAAGGACTTCAATCAAGGCGGTCAAAGAATTGAAAATATCGGTAAAGAAGAGCTTATGGGCAAAAGAGTAACCGAGGTTTTTTCCGGGGTAAAAGAATTTGGCTTATTAGATGTTTTTGTACGGGTATGGCGAGCCGGTCAGCCTGAGCATTACCCGGTTACTTTTTATGAAGACGAGCGAGTCAGTGGCTGGAGAGAGAATTACGTATATAGATTGGCATCCGGGGAAATAGTTGCTGTTTATGATGATGTTACCGAGCGTAAGCAGGCGGAGAAAGAACTGCAGCTTTTCCGCGAGGCGGTTGACAGTTCATCAGATGCGATTGGCATGTCAACGCCGGAAGGCAGGCATTATTATCAAAATCAGGCGTTTACGGAATTATTTGGCCTAACTATAGAGGAGACGCATGGAGAGAAAGGGCCGCCATCAACTATTTTTGCTGACGAAAAAATTGGACGTGAGGTATTTGAAACAATTATGAGGGGAGACTCATGGACCGGTGAAGTTGAGATGGTAAGTAAGAGTGGTAACAAGATAGATGCGTTTCTCCGGGCATATGCCATCAAGGATAGCCAAGGCAAGGTAATTGGCCTGGTGGGGATGTTTACAGATATTACCGAGCAAAAACGGGTTCGGGAAGAGATCAGTGAACTTTCGCACTTTTACGAGTACCTAAGCCGCGGAAGCCAAGGCTTCTATTAAGAACTCAAAAACTTTATCATGTACGGA
>JAFGSR010000139.1 GCA_016934515.1 Sedimentisphaerales bacterium | reverse complement strand
AGTTACCGACCCCTGCCCCCCCGGCCGAAAATGGTCCTGCTCATCGGAACCGTCGGTATCATCATCGCCCTGCTCGGAACCCTCGCTTTCTCCATAACCACCCTGATCATTGCCAACGGCTCCCTCGCCGATCTCAACCCGCAATTTCAACAGTCACTCGAACAGAATCAAATCTCCCATTCACAAATTATCATAATCTCAGCTTCCCTGGCTTGCTGCTTCCTGCTCTTCCTGATCGTGAATATCGCCTTGATAAAAAGAAAAGAATTCGCCCGAAAAGCATTCCGCTTTTGCGTCTGGTTCATCCTGATCTTTGCCGCACTCGCAATGGTCGCCATGCTGCTCTACCCCGACCAACCACAAAACAACCTCGAATCAATAACCTTCATTATCCCAGGCATGATTTACCTGATCTTTTCCCTGTTCTACCTCAAACGCGAAAAAGTTAAAGCAACCTTCCGCTAAAGAAAATGATTATTGTACTCATCTCCCAAATTTTAATTGCCGGATTCCTCCTACCACAAAACCTTTGTATGCAACAGCTTACAATCTCGGTCTCCTGGCTTTTTCACCTGATTGGAGTATATACTGGCCACATATGATACCTGTCGGATATAATTCCAATATCCGCGTTAGCGAAATGTGCGAAAACGCTCAAAATTTTACTCTTACGAAAGGAAATCATTATGAAACACCAAACCTTTCTAAAGGGAACCTTGTTGTGCCTGTTGGTGCTGGCCCTGTTCTCCCTACCGGCTTCAGCCCAACAGAATCCCGCTCGTAGCCGAGGCATCTTCGGCGACTGGCAGATCACCATCAACTACGATGACAGACAGATGGACTCGATCCTGGCCTTCTCCCGGGACCAGCAGCGCAAACTTACCGCTCAATGGATCAGTTTCCGCAACGTTACCGATCTGATAGATGTTACCTACGAAGAGGGTAAACTCTCCTTCGTACAGGTCAGGCAAAATCGCCAAGGGGAAACCACCGAGTCAAAGTTCACTGGTACGATTAAGGAACAAAAACTCACCGGCACCCTCTCCAGCGATCGTGGTGAGTTTAAGGTCACAGGAAAACCCCTCCCGCGTATCCCCCGCCCCATCGGAAGCTGGGAAATAAACTATAAGATTGGCGAGCGGGATGTCACCTCAACTCTACTGATTAAGCAGGATAAAGAAGGCAAACTACTCGGCCAATGGCAGAGCCAACGGGGCGAACATACAATCTCCGATATGCAATACGAACGGGGCAAATTGACCTTTAAAAGAAATACCAAAATCCAGGACCGCCAGTTCGATTCCACCTTTGATTGCACCATCCAGGGAGACACCCTTACCGCCGTGATCACCTCCGATCGCGGTGAAATCACCGCCCAGGGAAAACGCCTCGGAGCTCCACTGATCGGCACCTGGAATCTGGAACTCGTCTCCGGAGAGGAAGAAAACCGTCGCACCAGCAATCAGAGACTAAAAGTCAATCCCGACCTGACCGCACTCTATGGTGCTACACCTGTCCCCAAGGTCAATCTCCAGGATGGTAAAGTAACCTTCAAGATCGTTCTGCAATTCGGCGAACGAACTTTCGAAATGAACTTTGAAGGAAAAATCGAAGCTGACAAACTTACCGGACAAATGAAAACCACCCGGGGAATCCAGAAGGTCACCGGCAAAAAAGTAGTCCGCACCCCACGAAGAAGACCACCTGCCACGATTTAAAACATGCATAACTATCGCAAAAAAATAAACTTGGTTGCGTATCCAGGTGTTCAATATCCGAATGTCAAATTGACGTGGAGGTATCTACCATGAAAGATGACTATCGAAAAACGATCGTGATTGCAAGCTGCGCTGTTCTGATAATTGCATGCTCCGCCTGGGCACAGGATTGGCCTCAGTTTAGAGGACCCGCCGGCCTGGGAATCTCTCAGACAAAAAACCTCCCCCTCTCCTGGAGCGATACCGAAAATCTGGCTTGGAAAACCCCCATGCCCGGCTACGGCTCCTCAAGCCCCATCGCCCTGGAAAACAAACTCTATGTAACTTGCTTCAGCGGATACGGCACGGCTGACCAAAATTCAAAATCCATGGAGGATTTGAAACTCCACCTTCTTTGCATAGATGGCAGTAACGGAAACATTATTTGGAACAAAACCATTAACCCCGAACTCCCCGAAACAGCAAGAGTTCGAGATCATGGCTATGCCGCCCCCACCCCCGCTACCGACGGCAAACATATTTATGTCTTTTTCGGCAAAAGTGGCGTCTTCAAGTTCGACCTCAAAGGCAACCAGATCTGGAAAACTTCCGTCGGCTCCAAAACCCATGCTTGGGGTTGCGGCACTTCCCCCGTACTCTATAAAAATCTGGTCATCGTAAATGCCAGCGTCGAAAGTGGCTCTCTGGTGGCTATCGATAAAGAAACGGGTAAAGAAAAGTGGCACGCCGATGGCATGAACTCCTCCTGGAACACCCCCCATCTGGTCGAAACCTCCGACGGAAAACACGAACTCGCCGTAAGTGTAAAAGGATTCATTCTCGGCTTCGACCCCGACACCGGCGAACAACTCTGGAACTGCGAGGGAATCAACGACTATATCTGCCCCAGCATCGTATCACAGCAGGGAATTTTATACGCCATGGGTGGCCGCTCCTCGAAAGTAATCGCCGTACGCAGCGGCGGAAGAGGGGATGTCTCAAATTCCCACAAACTCTGGCAGGCCGACGTCGGTGCAAACGTTTCTTCACCCGTAGCCTATAAAAACCATCTTTACTGGGTCAGCGACCGTAACAATACCGCTTATTGCCTTGACCTGGCCGACGGTTCCATAAAATATGCCAAATCCGTCGACATCCAACCCTACGCTTCCGCACTCCTGGCTGATGAAAAACTCTACATCGTTACCAGATATGACGGCACTCTCGTCCTCGCCCCTAAACCCCTGTTCCAGCAACTGGCTCATAACAAACTCGAAGACAAAAGCGCTTTCCATGCCAGCCCCATCGTCTGCAACGGCAATCTCATCCTGCGCAGCGATCAAAATCTTTACTGCTTCAAAAAATAGGGCTTACCTGGAACTTTTAAAAAAACAGGCCTTCCCTGGAACATTAAAATCGCCCGATCAACCAATCACACTACCGCATCCAGGGCCGCTTTAAGATCTTTCTTGGCCGTCAAGCCGACAAATTTCTTCGCCACCTGACCACCCTGAAAAAGTATCACCGTCGGAATTGCACTGATTCCAAACTTCACCGCCGTATTGCGATTACCATCAGTGTCCAGATTGCCCACCTTAACCTTGCCATCATACTCCGCTGCCAACTCTTCTATCGTCGGCGCCAGCATCCGACATGGACCGCACCATTCCGCCCAAAAATCCACCAATACCGGAATCGCACTGCTACCCACCTCTGCATCAAAATTGTTGTCGGTGATCTCTATAACTTTACCTGCCATAACTCAAGCCCCTTTCGCTGAATTAAAATGTTCCCTACTATACTACCTTAGACTACTATGATCGCAACAGATTCTATCTCCTCCAGCCCGGCATGTCAAACACAATGAAATATTCAAATTACCCCCAAAAATTCCTCAAAAAACAGCGTTTTTTTTAAGCCAACTCCACCGCCGGCCAAAACAACATGATTGCCCAACATCTCCAAAACAGCCGATACCCATACCAAAGAAAGTGCTTGTGATGCGTATTTCGGTATCAATAAGGCGACCGTAAGGTCTGAATAATGCTAATTTTACAGCAGCATCGGACAAAAAACGTGTAGATAATATTGCATAATCATGCCGGATAGAGTGAAATGAACCACTAACTGGCTCGGCAACGTTATTAAGCAATATTTATTTTATATGGAAAATCTCAGATGAAAATGTCTCTGATTAGCAAACGGTTTGGCCGGAGCTTCTGCTGTTTTTGCCTCGCTTTCTCCGCATTGGTCCTCTCCGGCGTAACCACCCTTGTCCAAGCCAACGTGCAAGTTATCGCCGAATATCGGCTCGGCACCGGCACCCCGCAGATCACTTACACTTCCGGGCCGGAATTGATGCTTGACGCCGGCGGCAAAAACCATCAGTTGAATCGCGTGGGTAATCCTCGCTTTGTTGCTTCCGCACCACCGATCCCCTCCGCCAAAGGGACCGGCGCTCTGGAATTTGACGGAAACAACGACGCCTACGTACGCAACGGTGCACTGTTCGACAACACCGAACGTTTTGGACTGGAGGTCTGGGTCAACGCCGCCGAGGATTCGGTAAAGGGCCTCAAGGGCGTCGTGGCCAATGGCAATGGCGCCCTAGGTTACGTACTCGGCCAAAGCGCTAACCGCTGGGTCGCCTTCGTCGGTTGCGTCGGCCCCTTCGATATCGGACCCGTCACAACTGGCAAATGGACTCACCTGGCCCTGGTAAACGACGGCAGGGAACTGGCCGTCTTTTTGAACGGCGAAAAGATTCGCCCGGCCTCGCCCACCCCCTCGGTCGAGCCCATCTTCCGCATCGGCACAGCAGGCTTACCCGAGGAACACTTCAAGGGCCTGATTCACATCGTTCGCGTCTTCACTTTCACCCCCGGCCGATTCGATCCCGACACCGATTTCCTGCTCGATAACGAACTTCGAATGAAAGTTGCTCAGCAGAACCGCGACGAACAGTCGGACTTCATCCGTCGCTTGGGCAAAGTCCAACCGGGAGTGTCCCTGGTCAAAAAACTGGACATCCAATCGGCCTCCGGCGACTGGCTGATCACCCCGCCCGACCAACCCGTCCAACTTCAGGTCGAGCCCGCGGACGACGGACAATCGGCACGACTCGCGCTGGGCAACGGACTGATATGCCGTTCCTTCTATGTCAGCCGCAACCTGGCTTGTTTCAGTTACCGTAACTTACGGAACCGTGCCGAGTTCATCCGCGCGGTCAAACCGGAAATGCGCATTAAGCTGGACGGCATCTGGTACGATGTGGGAGGCTTGATCGGCCAACCCGAACAATCCTACCTGGTCGAGGACTGGCTCAAAAAAATGAATAACTCACCAAATACGTTCCGCTTCATCGGCCTGACCACCGCCCAGCCGATCGAACGACACCCATGGATGCCCAAGTTCAACGCCCCCCAACTGCCCTGGCCTCCCAGGGGACTAAGGGTTTCGATGCATTACATCCCGCCCGAGGCTACCGGTCCTCGCTACCAAAACCTCAAACTGACAGTGCATTACGAAATGTACCAAGGCATTCCCGTGCTTTCCAAATCCTTCTCCCTGGAAAATGCCACCGGGCAGCAGGTGTTGGTCGAAGAGATCGAAACGGAAATCCTGGCCGTACCCCAGGATCAAATCAACAACATCCATGCCGAAAGCGACTACTCCTTCCACCTCGCCAACCACGCCCCCGACGATTGCCATGCGCTGGGTGCCCATTCCAAAGCCATCGACTGGAGTACGCCTCTGCACTTGGCCGGACGCTCCACCACCGACTGGCGGGTGGACCCGGAGCATAATTCCTGGGCTCACCCAACAGCAATCGAGGACAAGTTCCTGGGACACACCTTCCGCAATCTGATGATCAGCCGCATCCCCGTCGGACCGGCCCAGCTCATCCCGCCGGGAAAGAGCTTCCAATCGCACATCACCTTCGAACTGCTCCAGGACAGCAGCGACCGCGAACGGCGTACGCTCGGCGTACGACGGATGTACCGCACCCTCTGCCCCCAGGTCAACGAAAGCCTGCTTACCGCCGGCTCGCCCTCGCACGATCCCGCCCTGATCAAAAACCTCCTCGACCAGATGGGCGAGTTGGGCTTTGAGAGCTACTGCATCACCTTCTGGCCGGGTGTCAGCCACGATAACCTGGACCCTACCTATGTGGCAAAGTGGAAGGATATTGCCGATTACGCTAGGGCCAGGGGGATTATCGTGAGCGGCTACGAACTGATGGTCGCCTCACGCGGACGCGGTGCCGAGCAGAACTGCATCGACCCCGCCACCGGCAAGCCCTCCAGCCCCTTCGGCCAGTCGGTTTGCCTGGGAACCAAATGGGCCGACGATTATTTCAACCGGGTCTGGAACTTCATCGACCAGACCGGATTCATGAGTATCGCGGTGGACGGCCCCTATCACGGCTGCCCCTGCGGCTCCACCACGCACCTGCACCACCACGGTCTGGCCGACTCTCAGTGGGTACAGTGGCAATGCCAGAAACGGATGTTCGAAGAGGAACAACGACGCGGAATGTACGCCCCGGCGCCGGACTGGTATTTCTGGAACGGACAGGCCAGCACCAGTCTCGGTTACCGCGAAGCCAGTGCCAACCTGCCCCGTGAACTCGGACTGCTGCTCTACCGCCAATACATCTACGACGGCACCTGGTTTAAACCCCCAACCATGGGCGGCATGGGCATCGGGCTGATCGGCACCTACACCGACGACCCCCGCGCCATGCTCGAACCGCTCGACAAAAACCTCCAATGGTACGAGTTGAATCTGGCCCAGCTGCTGGGTTCAGGCTGCCAGGCCAATCTCCGCGCCAACCGCCTCTACGACACGGAACGGACGCGACTCATGGTTCACAAGTGGGTCAACTGGTATAAAAAGTACCGCCCCATTCTCACTTCGGACATCATCCACCTGCAACGACCCGATGGACGCGATATCGACTGCATCTTGCACGTTAACCCCCAACTCCGGGAAAAGGGCCTGGTTATGTTTTTCAACCCACTGGAAAAAACCATAACCCGCAAGGTCTCTTTGCCGCTCTATTACACCGGCCTGACCGATAAAGCCTGGATCCGCGAACAGGAAAACCGCCAAGCCGTTTGCTATAAACTGGATCGGGATTACAATGTAGAAATAGCGGTCACCCTGCCCCCACGAGGCATAACTTGGTTCGTAATCACCGACAACACGAACCACTAAACCCGGATTTCCCAAGTATACCAATAACAATTGAATTTTCCCGGTTCCTCATGCCACAAACCCATTGCAAGCAATCGCTTACAATTCGGACTTTCGGGAATTTTCACCTGGTTTGAGTATAAATCCTTGAAAACAGGTAAGAATACCCAGCATGGTTGTCTGGCAATGCTGCGATAATCACTATACAGCAGACTGGCTGGGTTCTCCGCCTTCTTCTGTCTTTCTGCTTCGAACGAATTTTTCTTCAATATCATTCTCAAGCAGATTGCACTTATGCATACGCCGCCCGAGCTCTTGTTTCTTTTGCTGTGTTATTCCACCTATGCAAAACAAAAGCTGAGCAGCGGAAGCTGCCAGTTTTAAATAATCCCCCCTGTGCAAAATAAAAGCTGAGCAGCGGAAGCTGCCAGTTTTAAACAATTCCCCCTGTGCAAAACAAAAGCTGAGCAGCGGAAGCTGCCAGATAATACAAAAAATTAAATGTTCCAAAAAAATTAAATGTCCCAGGAACCTTTTTAGTCACTCCGGAACCTTTTAGTTACTCCTGCTTCAACCGTACAACCAAATCGAACCGACAAAAAATCACTCAATCTCCGCCACCATCGAAATCTCCACCGACGCATCCAGCGGCAACTCCGCCACCCCCACCGCCACCCGCGTATGCCGACCCGCCTCTCCAAAAATCTCACGCAGCAAATCCGATGCCCCATTGGCCACCTTCGGCTGATCCGTAAACCCCGGCGCACTGTTCACAAAAACCTCCACCCGCACAATCCGCTTAATCCGATCCAACAGACCCAGAATATCCACCATCGCCGCCAGCGAGTTCACCACGCACAATCGTGCCGCCTCCACCGCCCGGTCCAGCTCCACTTCCCGGCCCACCTTGCCCACATACTGCACCTTCCCGTTAAAGCTCGGCAGATGACCCGACACAAAAATCAAATTGCCCGTTACCACCGCCGGTACATACGAACCCGCCGGCTTCGACGCCGGGGGCAATGAAATCCCCAACTCACTCAGTCTGTTCTCGATGCTCATAAGATCGCTCCTTTGGTTCGCACGAATCTTCTATTTGCCCACCACCAAAATTATCACCTTCCCCCTCTTCACCCAAAACTTCCTCCACCCTCGCAACTTCACCCGACCCCGCATCTTCACCCGCCTCGGCTTGCTCCGCCGGCTTCTTGCTAGGCAACTGGTTAATCTCCGCCGAAACCGCATGCGCCACCGCCAACTCCGCCGGCTCCTCCGTCAACGCAAATATATATATCGCCTCAAAAACCTTTTCCTGCTCAATCCGCACCAGCTTCATGCGAATCAGCTCCAGCAATGCCAAAAACAATCCCACAATTTCTATCCGCGATCCCCGACCCTCAAAAACCTTCTCAAACGTCAACGGCTGCTCATGCTGTGCCCGGTCCAGTATGTCCGCTTCATATATATCTATCGGCGTATCGTCCTCAATCACTTCATGACCACGCTGACCCGCCAGCGTCGCCGCCATCAACCGGTTGAAAGCCTCGAACAGATCCCAGATCTGCACCGACTCCATATCCAGCTCCTGCTCCTCCCGGCTCTGCTTTCGCAAACGATCCAGATCCGCCGGCGACCGCCCAAATCGCTGCGCCTGCTCCAACGCCCGACCATGCAACTCGGCAGCAGCGTCCTTGAACTGCTTGTATTCCAGCAACTGACGCACCAACTCCAACCGCGGATCGCCAAAGTCCTCCTCTTCCTCGTCCTGCTCCTCCCGCGGCAACAGCATCGCGCTCTTAACCTCCATCAGCGTCGCCGCCATCACCAAAAACTCCCCCGCCAGATCGATGTCAATCTCCTGGATAACTTCCACATACGCCAGATACTGCTCTGTTATCTTGGCGATCGGTATATCGTTAATCTCCACCTCATTCCGCCGTATCAAATACAGCAGCAAATCCAGCGGACCATTATAAATATCCAGCTTTACCCGATAATCAACCATTAGCTTTTCCTGACGTTACAATCCCCGTCACCGAACGCACCTTCTCCATCAACTCCAGCGCCATCGCCCGCGCCTTCTTCCCGCCTTCACGCATCACATCTTCAACATAATCACTGTCGTTCGACAATTCTTCATATCGCTTACGAAACGGCTCCAGCAATTCATTATAAAGCTCCACCGTTCGCTTCTTCACTTCTCCGTAGCCCATCCCGCCCTGCTCGTATCGCTGCCGCCACTGCTCAGCCTCCTCCGCCGACGCCGCCAGCTTCAGCAACGCATAAACAACACACTTTTCCGGATCCTTCGGATCTTCAACCGGCGTCGAATCCGTCTGAATCCGCATAATCTTTTTCTTTATCCGACCAGCCGGCTCAAACAGCTCCAGCGTATTATCGTAGCTCTTGCTCATCTTCCGGCCGTCCAAACCCGGCACCACCGCGGTTTCCTTCAAAATATGAGCCTTGGGCACCGTCAAAATTTCGCCATAACGATTATTAAACTTCACCGCGATATCGCGCGTAACTTCCAGATGCTGCTTCTGATCCTGCCCCACCGGAACCAGGTCGCTTTTGTAGATCAGAATGTCCGCCGCCTGCAGCACCGGGTAATAGAACAATCCGTGATTCGGCGCTAACCCCTGCTGCACCTTATCTTTATAGCTGACACATCTTTCCAGCAGCCCCATCGGTGTTATGCAGGAAAAAATCCAACTCAGCTCACAAACCTCCGGCACATCGCTTTGGCGAAAGAAAATCGCCTTTTTTGGGTCCAAACCCGCCGCCAGATACCCTGCTGCCAATTCCCGGGTATAATTTTCCAGTTCCTTTGGCTGATCTACACTGGTCATCGCATGGTAATTGGCGATAAAGTATAAACACTCATTACCCTCGTTCTGCAGTTGTACGTACTGCCGCATCGCCCCGAAATAATTCCCAATATGCAATTTTCCCGACGGCTGAATTCCTGATAACACACGCATCTAAATGTCTTCCTGCCTTTCACTTATGTAAAATTCCACTTTGCCGGCACGCAGAACCGACCCACCCCGGCCCAGCTCTGCTGCAAGGTATCAGTTAACCAGATAATTGTCAAGCAACCGCTGGTTGAATCAGCAAAACTCGGGTTGACAGCTATTTTAGGGTATCAGAAATGGATGGAAATGGGGGGAAAATGAACTGCCATTTTGGCAGGTTACTGGATGCTGGGTATCCATTATTGGGTCAAAAATAGACGGAAAAGTGGGCCAAAAGCGCGACAAAAAGTGGTCCAAAAGTGAGAAAAGATGAAATTTTGCCAAAAAACAGGGGTGAAAGTTGGGTGGTTTTGTGGTGATTTTTGAAGAAAGTTGGGGCAAAGTTGGGGATTTTTTGCAGAAAGTTGCGATTTTTAAAAAAGGGCTGTCGCGCTTTTGGCCACATTTCGAGAGAGGAAAAATCTCTATAAGATATTCATTTACAATGATTTACGCTGATTATCGCTGAATGAAACAAATTATGGCTTTTGGTACTGCTGGTATCGGTAGAAATTACAATTTTTTAGCAAGGGAGTGAGGTGCTGAACAGATGACGGACACTTGGACAGGTGGGGTAAAGGCGGATGAATCCTGCTGCGGCGGTCGAGGTCGGCCGCAGGATTGACGTGGTGGGTGACAGGGACTTATAATAGATAGTAAATATGAAAAACAGCATTCATTAATGTTTGTTTTCAGGAGAAGGGAATAAATGTACCTTGGACTTAGTGTTTTCCTTTGCATTTTCCTGTAATATTTTCCGATACTTAACGGGAGTTGTATATCTTCCCATGAACTATAAACGTGGATAGTGTGAATGTAAATATGTGGAAATATATTGTTATTCTTTTGTTGCTTGTATCAGTCCAATCCATTAAAGCCGGAACGGAAGAATTTACTTTTTACACCTTACAGGTAACGATTCTGGACAGCAACGGGCAGCCTGTGGACAATTCTTACGTTAAAGTGTATTCAGACGACTGGCCTTTGACATATCCTGACGGTTCGTCTTTTGAGCGAACTGAGCCTAACGGGATTTGTTCATTTTATATACCCCGTGGGCATTGGACGATGGTTGCCGGCGGCGGTTCCAATTACAATTCTGCAAGTAGTGGAAAAGCTCTTATTCTTACCAGTGCGGTGTCATTGCAAACCGAT
Source organism: Sedimentisphaerales bacterium (assembly GCA_016934515.1). GTDB lineage: Bacteria > Planctomycetota > Phycisphaerae > Sedimentisphaerales > SM23-30 > JAFGSR01. Next base: position 50,355 of record JAFGSR010000139.1, on the reverse strand, counting down.
ACGTCAGTGACACTCCAATCTGATCACAGTATTAGGCTTACCTTTAAGGATCGGTCAAATGCTACTGTCGATGTAGATAAAGTTTATTTAGGCATAGGTAGCATGACACCCAACTGCTGCATGCCTGATGCCGGTCGAACGAATAACGGGCAATGTCAGACAGAGACAAATTTCAATGACGACATGACAGTTTTTGTGAGACGTGATCCAAAGCCAACAATAGAAGGATATTACATTTTTGAAGGCCATATTACCCCGACCCAGAACATCGAAATCCGAGCGAATAATTACGAATTATACCATATTCATTTTGATGGACGAGGACCGGATGACGCGCCAGGTGTGATTCAATGGTTCTTATATTTTCCATATCAAGATTTACTACGCCAATATGGACACACTTTTTTTAACCTCCAAGGCGAGGGTGGTGCTTATTTTAATATGGATTTCATAAACACCAGTTTCATAAGTAAAGTATTTGACAGTAACAAGCAGATCGACATTAATTACATGTTTCAGTACAAAGGCTTGGATTTGCTAACCAGTAAATCAGTTACATTGACAGGGGGCGGTGCGTTGACCAGAAACTTCAAATATGCGGAGATAGCATATAATCCAAATTTATCTCAGTTTCTGCTGGGTTCGGTATGGGATGCACACGGTAATGAATTGCGTAATTGCTGGCCAGTGAGCAGTCAGTTAATACTACGAAATCCTGAAGGTCAAATTGTAATTGACGAGTCAATTGAGAATATGAATCATTTGTCCCTTGGCGAAACTTTTGACAGCACGTGTGAATTAAGTATAGACTGGGACCTGGGGCCATACTACCAGGGTGAAACGTTAATTGAAGGAGTTCTTGGCGATCCTAATTTTGCCTATGAATACCATTCGGTCGAGTCGCCACATTTTAATATTCATTTGCCGGATTGGTATTCCGGTAAAGCCGAATCAATTAAGCAGAGATGGGAAGAGGCCTATTCCGCAATGGCAGAAATGCTTGGGACAGACCCTCCGGTGCGAATACCGTTTGACAATTTTTATGTCCACCCTTTAAAAAATCTGTCAGGCGCCAATGGTACACAAGTAAATTACAAAGGCCTTGGGGCATGGCATCCTGGAGACCCATCATCTTTAGAGTGGGAGGCAACTGCCTGGCACGAATTTGGTCATCGTATTGAAAATGATGTTTTTGATGTCAGCCCAAGCTATCCGATTCAAAATGGAGTTAATCACAGAATGGGCGAGGCGGTTGCGGAAATGCTCAAGCACTATGCAGTGGGCAGAGTACACGGAGAGGAATTCAGGTATCCCTGGCATAATTCCAGGGCACACAGGTTTTTTTCTTATCAAATGGATCCGTTAAATGCCCCGTTACCCCAATACCACAACATTTTTTTCATTTTAGAAAGCTATCTTCCCAAATACTACGGAGAATACATTAATCACTTGTTCTTTCGTAACTGGATAGATGCCTGTAGTATATTGTATCCTCTGGGCTACCAACAGGAAGAGGTGGTTGCCGCTTTGTATTCTATTTTGGCGAGAAATAATCTTACGTGGCTTTTTAACCTAGCGGGATTTGAACTGGATGAGTCTGGGCAACGTATTACAAATGCAATGTCTGAAATATCAACTTTAAGCCCGAGATTTCCGGGCGACATTCACCCAGATGGAATTGTCAACATTATTGATTTGTCAATACTAGCAGAGCAATGGTTAAACAGCAGTCTGGCAGCAGACTGGTCTGTTAACAATGAAATAAATGTTGCCGATTTGTTGGCATTATCTGAAGCGTGGCTTAGTACGCCACGAGTTGCCAACTGGAACTCAAAATGTGACGTTGCGCCAGAAGGTGGAGACTTTGTTGTAAACTTAATTGATTTTTCTGTAATGGCAAAGGATTGGTCAAATCAGGTAAATATGTCTGCCGATATATACCCGGTAATAGGAGACGGACGGATTGATTTTAAGGATTTTACATTTCTAGCAAACTATTGGCTTTCTGATAACAATCCTTAGTTTATTAGCATATGAAATGAAGTTTCAGGAAATGATATTAAGATAATATAGATATTTAACCACTGTTTACACGGATTGTTAAGGAATGAATCGGTGGGGCAAGGACCGCCCTAGCCGTCTAATTTCCTGCCCCCTATTAATTTCCCGGCAAAGAATTTACAGATATAATCTACAATCACAGGTTATATTGTACAACAGTGTCTTAAACTATCTATTCAATGGTAAATGTTCTATGACAGCAGCAGATTACTTTAATTGGGGGGGTTTGATGGGCATGGAATGCGAATTTTCGGCGTAATATAACTGCGTTAGTTCATCGAATGCTGCTTTGAGCGTTTTTCCCTCAAGTTTGCCCTTGCTTTCAAACATTTCCTTGTCAATGAGCGCCCGCAGGTAGAAGATCCGCCAGCGCCAGCAGTTTTTTACGTTTTCCGTCAGTTTGGTTTGTGCTTTGGTGACCAGATCAAAAGCCAAGAGTGCGCTGTTTTGAATATTGCGGTAATGGTTTTGCTCGAAAATTCCGACCACTTTTAGCATATCGTCGATCACGTCGGGAGAGAACTCGAATGCTAAATACTCAGTAACGGTGTCGGTTGCCTTGCGGTTCGGATCCCAGTAAAAACCAGCGATGATCGCCTTGTTGAGATCCTCATATCTGCCTTCCGAATAGGGTGCGCCACCGTGGGCTATGTGTTTAATACGATCCCATAACATTTGGAAATGTTGCGGCGCCGGATTGGCACCGAACCCTCCCCAGGGCATCATGCCAAACATGCTGATCTCCGGGAAGTTGACGAGAGGCAGTTGAGCGGGGACGCCATGGGCCAACAGATATTTGGGAAAGTAATCTCCATGGCCATCAGCCATGATATAATCAACCCAGCTTTTGTCTTGTTTCAAAAACTTTGTAAGTCCGACCCATTCACCGTCCGGATTCTCATCGTTTTCGTTTTCAAAGCACCATGTGGATAAAACAATTTTACAGTGAGGGAATTTTTTTTGAATCCGCCTGGTCCAATCCCTGGAAATTTGTGTATATCCTCGTGCACCCCAAGGCCAGCACTGTTCGCAGCTACACCCCCCTTCGTCATAAGGCCAGAATTCAAAATAGTCCAGTCCGACATTTTTGAATTCATCCAATAAGCCGTCCAGCAGTTGCATGAGCAGCTTTTGTGCTTCCGGCTTGCTTGCACAAAGATTGACCCCATGATTGCCGCGGGTATGTCCCGGAACTCTAACACCTCTGACAGTTAATGGAGCGGTTTTGTATCCCTGGTTGGGCACCTGAAGCAGTCCGACATGCAAGCCGCACTTTTTGGCGTGAGCAAGGACGGTCTTAAAACGCTTGATCCATTTTCGGGACTCCGGGCTATGCAGGCCGTCGAATTGCCAGGTGGGATAATGCACGAAGATCGTATTGTAACCCCAAAGTCCGAGGTCTTCGATATAATGTTCGATCTCTTCAATAGGAGCCGCTTCATAGAAGTTGTTGAAATGCGTTGCCAGATAAATTGCCCGGAGCGGACATTTTGGTACCGACACGCCGCGCCACCGGCCGGGCGTTAAGCCATTGCGGTCATAACGAGCAGTGCGCAGGAATTTCCCGACACCGTAAAGAACTCCGCCGGCTTCTCCACCGAGAATTCGGATTTTGCCTGCTTTTCCATCCTCGATTCGGAAACCCTCAGTCTCAATGTCAGCTTGAATGGATAACTCAACGGTTAGGTGTGATTGCGAAGCCTTATCCGGCTGCAGTTTTGCATCGCACCGCTGTAAGATCTGCCGTTTCAGAATACCTGCGATATTCCCGAGTGTCGGGTTGGATTTATCCCCAAGGACCAAGTCCAGTTTAGTGTTGCCTACCTCTATCACTATGTTTTGCGAGTTCTCGGCAGCGTAAACGGAAGCTGTCATACATAAGATCAGCATGCACCAACCTGCGAAACCTGACAAAGTTTTTCCGGGAACAGGTATTATTGTCTTACTCATCTGATATTTCCCAATTAACTGCTCTAAAACCTGTGGGCAGTGTGTATAAAAATCATTTCAACCAATCAATAATCAAAACTGTTACATTATCATGGCCGCCGGCGGCATTAGCGGCCTGGATAAGTGAGTGGCATGCGCTTTGAGGATCATTTTGGCAATTCAAGGTTTTGGCGATTTCCCGGTCGTTAATCATATCGGTCAGGCCATCCGAACAGAGCAGTAAACGATCATTTTGCTGTAGGCGAAAGGAACGCAGGTAAGGATGGGCATTTTCAACCATGCCGAGATATTGGGTGAGCTGGCCCTGTGCTTCATGATTTTCCGCCTGATGAGATTCAATATGACCGGCATCCAGTAACTCGAATACGACGGAATGGTCACGACTGATTTGTACAAGTCTATCCTTACGAAGCCGATAGGCGCGACTGTCACCCAGATTGGCAATAAAGGCACGATCATTTCGCAGAAGGGCCAGAACCACCGTAGCCCCCATGTTTTTATAACCGGATTCGCTATCGCCTTCTAAACGTAAATGCTCATTTTGTTGCCGAATACATTTTTTTATTACATTGCTAACCGAGGCCGGTTTTCCTGATTTGAGTTTATATAATCGGGTCTCAATCATAACCGGCAGATCTTCTACAACAACACGGGCCGCCAAATCCCCTCCTTGATGGCCTCCCATGCCATCGGAAACCATAAATAAGCCTATTTCTGATTCTATGTAAAAAGCATCTTCATTTTCAGCGCGTTCAATACCTGTATCGCTCTTAACGGCCCAGGCATAAGGTTTTTGTACAGGACTACTACACTGGCCGTTTAACAAACTATGGTTTTCAGAGGACATTGTTTATTAATCTCCCAAATTTCAATTTGAAGCGTAATGCATAGGTTTGCACCAGGGGAAGACAGCACGAGCAGAACCGCGATTCCGGCGAAATCCCTTTATGGTACCAGTGACATACATAATTTACTCAACTTGACAGACTTTTGAAAGGGGATTTTAGACGAATATGGCTGTTTTTTTAATAAAAACAGAAGTCAGAACGATAGTTGGTTGGAATGACTTTAGCCAGCCCCAAGAGTACTTGTCGGCGCAATCCGGTTGGGCATGACAAGTCGAAACGGTTAGATTCGGAAGTTATTTAAAGTGTTCCTTCAATTCGATCGAGTTCGTTTTGGCACATTTGTTTTTGTCCGGGGTCGGAGAGTTTTTGCAGGGCGGCGGTGAGGTATTTTTGGGCGGGTTGGGGTTGGTTGAGGTAGCGGCTGTAGAGCAGTCCGAGCATGAGTTGGATTTGTTCGATGAACTGGTAGTTGGTATATCGGGCCAGGAAGTTTTCGTAAGCAGCGGCGGCCTGGGAGTGGCGGCCGGTCTGCATTAGTTTGTTGGCGATTTCCAGTTGCAACTGTTGAGGAAGGATCTGGGCGGAATCCAGCTCGACCATTTGCAGATAAGTATCGGCAGCGGCAGCTAAGTTGGAAGCCTGCATAAAAGCGGAGATTTCGCCGCGAAGTCGCATGATTTTCTGCTGGGCGGGGTCATCGAGATCGACGACCTTGGCATCTACCTTTTTTCGCCCAATGCCAACCGCACCGGTCGGGCTGTAGGGATCGTAGCCATTGGAAACTGTCTGACGATAGGTCCAACGCCGATGCCAACGCCTGACCAACGCCCACAAATCATACTGGCTGTGGGGCAGCAAATGCAAAGCCAACATTACCAGAGGAACCATGACGCCGAAGAGATAGCCGGCCAGGTGAGCACCGTGAGCGACGTTGCCGCCGCCGGAGAGTCTGGGCTCGATGACGTTATCGTAGAAGATGAGTTTGAACAGGATGAAGTATAACGCCGGTAGTTCGGTTACGCCGATGAAAAATATAATGTAGAAGACGCGGATGTAGGTTTTGGGAAAGAGCACCATGTAGGCGCCGGTTACACAGGCGATGGCACCGGAGGCGCCCAAGACGGGGGTGGTGTTGAACAGGGCGTGGCCCAGTCCGCTGGCGACGGCTCCTCCGAGATAAAGCAGGACGTACCCGAGTTGGCCGAGTTTGTCGTTGACGTTATTGCCGAAAATGAGCAGGAAAATCATGTTGCCGATTAAATGCATCCAGCCGCCATGCAAAAAAGCGTAGGTGATGAACTGGTAGATTTCGGGCTGGAGGGGATTGAGTTTTAGGTTCGAGACCTGTTCGCGTAGCGGTTCGCTGTATGGGGATCCGGGATAAATCGGATGTGGGGAATAGGTGTAGATGAAGATGATGACATTGAGAGCCAGGAGGACGTAGTTGGCAATGGGGCGGCGGCGGATGGGATTGTCGGTGCCGACGGGGATTAACATTGGTAAGCCTCCCTCCCGGAACAGGTGCTTTTGCCGGAATTATCTGTCAGTTTGGCAAATTGACAAAGCATATTTCTGAACTGATTAGCTGTTATTTTCAAAATTAGCCCATTCATCTCGAATTTTCAGCCGCTGCCCGGCGCAAATGCCTGTTAAAACTAAACTTTCGGTCGATATTGTAACATTTGCCCGGGGATATGCAAGGGCCGATTGGTCGGAAATGGCTTTTGGATTGACAAAACCGGAGCGGTTTGTTATGCTCCGGTCTCGTAGCGGTAAGCTGTCTCAGACGCCGGGTGCCGGACGATTGGGAACCACACGGTTTCAGGTATCGGAAGTTATCTTTTTCGTTTTGCGGGTCTCTGCGTTTGGTTGAAATTGGAATAATCTGCTGGTAATGTGAATCGGAAATTTTTGGGAGAAAATCATGTCTGTTTCATTGAAAGTGGTATCGTGGTCGTTGCTGTTGGTTTTGGGTATGTTGGCGGGGATGGTCAGCGGGCAGTCTGGCTCGACTGAGCAGAATCCAACAAAAGAGGTGGTTATCCAACCGCCCTCATCGGCTGAAGTTGCACCGGTGGTCGTCGAGAAGGTCGATGCCGGTGAAATCGAACCGTCTGTTGGAACCACCCCGGACCAAAGCGTCCCTGCCGAACCTAGCACAGTCGAAGGTGCTTATCTGGGCAAAATAATCGGCGAGCGTGTACGAGTTCGTTCGGGACCGGCGGAGGTTTACTACCCGACTGCTATGCTGGATAAAGACCAGCAGGTGTTGGTGCTGGAAGTGCAGCGGGGCTGGGCGCGTATCGAACCAACGCCGCAATGCTTCAGTTGGATTTCGAAAAAATACGTAAACCTTCAGGGTACAGCAGCCGTTGACGAAACTGACCAGAGCACCAAAACCATGACGGCTGTGGACGTTGACGAAACCGATCCCTCAAAAGAAACCACCCCGGTAGTGGTTATCGATGCGACTGACGAGTTAGTGGGCAAAAAAGCACTCTGGGGAGTGGTAACGGGTAACAACGTTCGGGTCCGGGCGGGTAGCATTAAGGTTCCGCCGGCCAATGCGGAATCGGTTCAGATGAAACTGGGCCGGGGATCGCGGGTTTTGGTGATCGGTCAACGTGATGATTATTACAAGATTGCCTGCCCCAAAGGTGCGGCGTTTTACATCTCCGCTGATTTTGTTAAGAAAATCGGCCCCAGCACCACCGCCGATGCGGAGAAGCTTCGCAGCCAGGTGAGCACTCGGGTTGCTGACGGTGTGGTTGGCAAACCCGGCGAAGCGGGCCTGATGACCAAGGAACAATCATCCTACCGTGAACTGGCCAAGAAACTGGCCGAGGAACGCAGCAAGCCAATTTCCCAGCAGGATTTCAGCGTCATTCGCCAGGATCTCGAGAAGCTGAACCAACAGACAAAAACGCCGGCCATCAAGGCTTCTACCGATACACTAATGCGACAATTAGTAAGGTGTGAAGGAGCGTTGGAGATTTGGGAAAAATCTCAGGAGCAGGACCAGAAGTTGCAGGTGACGTTGGCGAATATAGAGAGCAAGATTCAGCAGCTAAGTGCCGAAAATGAGCCGGCGGGAAAGACCGCCAGTGACCTGGTTATCAAGGGAGAAATTACGAAATCAGCGGTTTTTACGGCAGAGAACCAAAACCGTCGATTTTTGATTCTGGACGAGACCGGCAATATTAACTGTTATGCTATTTCCGGCAGTACGGGTCTTGATCTGAATGAATGGTCCGGCAAGACGGCGGCGATGATGGGACAAATGCATTACGATTCGTTCAGCAAGACGCGAGTGCTGACGGTGACGCATATTGTGGAACTGCCACCGGCGAGCAATTAGCTTAAAAATCAAAGATAAAAATTCAAAATTAAGGTATCCGCCATTGGCGGATGGTTGTTTTCAAATATCGATGAAAAGATGGGGTTTTTGTTCAGGAGTCGTTGGGATTTTCGTGGTCGGCGATGATTTTGTAGAGTTCTTCGGGAGTGGTGCAATCATGGAGCTTCTGGCGGGCCTGGGAACTGGTCATGATTCTGCTGATGCGGGCGAGGGCCTGGATATGCGGGCCAGTCTGATGTACCGGTGAAACCAGCAGCACAATTATGGAGACGGGCTGGGAATCGATGCTGTCGAAGTCAATCGGATCTTTAAGTTTTCCCACGGCCATGACGATGTTGTCCACGGCAGGGGTTTTGCCGTGAGGGATGGCAAATCCCTGACCAACGCCGGTACTGCGGACGGCTTCGCGATCAATCACGGCCTGACAGGCAATTTGATAATCGTTGATTTTTCCGTTCTGATTGAGAAGTTTAACCAACTCGATAATGGCCTGGGGCTTATCCGCGGCCTCCAAAGGCACTTTAACACAACTAAGTTCCAGTATATCAATAAGTTGCATAACACCAAACTCCGCAAGCCAGAGATAGTCCCATAAGAAACTATCGTCTGATATCCGTAAAATACCCATCTGATAATGGCTTAACAAGTTTAATGTTATCCCGGACGGGTGGATTTGGCAATGGAAAACCGCCCTGGATCAGCTAAAAGGGAAAATAATTGACAGTTCCCCAGCCAGAGTCCTATGATAGCCTTTGAGAATTTCGCCAAAGCAGTCAAAAACCAAATGTGCGGTTACAGAAAGGACGCTGAAAATGAATATTCCCAATAAGCTGGACAGACAGTCATCGGATGCGTTGGAAGCATTCAATGTTTTTCGACAAGCCAAGAACCTTTTTTTTGTATTGCTGCTGCTGGGGATGCTGATCATCCAGGCATGTTTCTGGGCGGTTGACCTGGGTATGGTCGATTCGGCAATCAACAAAGGTGATAATGTCGACATAACCTTCATGCAGGGACCGGCAAAGAACGGGCAGGCGATTTTTATTAGTGTCGCTGATGACAACGCTCCAGTTGACGATGAATTTGATCAGCAGCAATGGGCCAGGGTGATTGACGGCTTTATTCAGGGGAGCTTTAGTGCGTGGAATTTTATGTTGATATTTGTATCGCTTTTGTACTGCCTGAGTCTGCTAATGGGCATCAAGATTTCACTGGCGGGCGGCCTGGGCGGTTTGTCGGATTTAACCAAGGCGTTTTTCCTGTCGCTGATATTTATGGTAATTGTTATTCCCTGGTGGCAGGGGATGATTGAGATAAACACCAACCTGGTGGTGTTCAATTATGATCAATTGATAGACGCCTACGCATTCAAGAATTCTCAGACCGACTTAATTTTTTACTATGGCAGGTTTACGGGCTTTTGGCTTTTGGGGTTGTTGTTACTGGTCATTGCCCAGAGTAAAAGTCACCGGGCATCGCGCTCAATAATATTACGCCTGACGAAAAACATTGAACCGCCGGCCCCGGCAGATGCCAGCCTGATTGATTTGTAATGTATCCCCGAAGCAAACGGGGTGGTCCGCGGTCATCGATAAGCAAAAAAACTCCAGGTTGATCCTGGAGTTTTTTTATAGGATTAAACTAAGTTTTAAAAGACCGTTTTGTTTTAAAAGACCCAAATTTGGCAGGCAAATCAACCCTGAGTATCCCTGATTTGTTTGGTAACGCCGGAGAGTTGGTCTTTTTGCTGCTGAGTCCAGCAGCGTTTGTCGGCACACAACCTGGTTATGGTACCGTCGGCGAGTTGAACGATTATGTCAGTTGCCTGTATGGAATTCATTGCATTACCACTGCGATACCAGTGAGTACAATTGGGGATGATATCTAGAATGGTAGCATTGGTGGAGAAATCTATTTGAATCGGCGTTGTTGAGGTGGGATTATTCAATTTAGGCACGGAGACCTGCCCGAGAACCGCACCGGGAGTAACCGAAAAAGCACGATTGTACCATCGGCCCTGGTGCCGGCGATAAACATCAAAGCTGGCGACGGCCTGGTCGGCGGATCCGGGTTTGGGGAAAAACAGTATCCGCTCCGGAATGCGGACCATTTTCTGAGTGACAACATAAGTTGACCAGAGAATAACGTCATTTTGCAAGTTTTTTTGCTCCGGAGTAAACCTGTCGGTACCCGCGAGAGGATTAAAAACACCAACTTTAATCCGATAGCGATAGACCTCACCGGGCTGGACACCTTCGTCATGAGCCCAAATTTTAATTTGTTCGTTCTGGAATAACTTTTCCGCTTCGGTAATGGATTGCTGAACGACGGCTCCGCGAATTCCAGGTCTTCCGACAGCAGCAGGCGTCCTGAAACCAGGCCTAATTGGAGCCCCACGGCCTTCCTCCATTTCCGCCATAGACCTGCCGCTTCTTTCAGGCATTTCTCTGGTCTCCTCTCCACGGCTGGGAGGCATTCCTCTGGCTTCTCCGCGGCTGGGAGGCATTCCTCTGGCCTCTCCACGACTTCTGGCCTCTCCACGACTTCTGGCCTCTCCACGACTACGAGCTTCGCCACGAATGGTGTTTTCGCCACGAGGTGAGTTTTCGCCACGAGAGGCGGGACCGCGAGTACCGACACGAGTAGGCCGGGCAGTTCTTTGGGCTTCCTGTTCCTGTTCTTTTTCCTTTTTGGCTTTCTCTGTGGGCGGGAGCCAGGCACTGCCATCGGTCATAGCATAAGCCGGCGGCTGGAGAACATTAATCTGAAAACCGGGATTTTTTCGCTGTTCGTACAACACTTCGAGTTCAATATTGGAATAATCAGATGATTTCTGGGAGTTGAGTTTTTTATCGGCCATAGGATCAATAGCCAAGCGATCTACAGATTCCCATCCTCCCCAGCTACCGTCGGACAAAAGGCGAGAGTGTTGGAGCTCCACGGCCACGAAAACCGGTTCATTAAACTTAACGGGAATGGTGACCTGGGGATTATCAACCAGCTTGGCCTTGAAAAGACTTTTTATCTGAGCTAAGGGCAAGGTTGCTTCGACGGAGACGAAATCGATTTCTTTGGCCTGATCAATGCCCTGGTCGTCGGGCACATAAGTTACCGTCTGATAGTAACCAAGAGTAGCATCGGCAAGATTGGTAATTGCAGGCAGTTCGACGGGCTGGGTAATACGCTTTTTGGTTTGTCCGGGATCGTTCGGAGGCCCCAGAGAAGTGCGGTTATCAGAGGTAAATAATGGTACATCGACAAAATTAACGTCTCCCAAATCACTTCCGGTTGGCAATTTTGGCGGAGTCTGAGATTGCCGGTTTTTCGCATTTTGAGCGATTTCAACGGCTTTTAGGGTTGCTTCAGTGGGCGACATGGTTTGTCCCTGAAACTCCACCCCGGGAGCCTTGATAAGGCTGGAATATATCACCCACAATATCACAGCAGCAGCAATAACCAGAAATACTTTATCGATATGCGCTTCAATTATATTCATGCTTTGTTTTTTAGCCATGATTTATCTCCGGATCACCTTTTGCATGTTTTTATTACCATGGTTTTGGATTCGGGGCCATTAACCGGGTAATATATATATTATTTAGTAAACAGGTTGCTGTTGGCCAAGCCCGGTCTTCAAGGGAAGCCCAGTTTTTCAACCACTATTTTGCTATATATTATCTTCTCTCTTCCAACATTTCTTCATCTCTTATGGGCGCCGTTCCACCCGGACGGCCCGGAGCACCCGGACGTCCTGGAGTTAACGATCGTCCTCGTGAAGGACTAACACTCCTACCGGAACCAGCCCCTCTGGGCCGGGTTCCAAAAGTTGCCCGAGAAGGAGCCGGTGACGGCTTTACGCCGTCGCGAACATCAGCAACCAGTCGAGGTATCCAGTTTTGATTTTCACTCTCATACCCTGATTTAAAGAAGAAATACTCACAGATAATGGTAAGCAGTTTAGCATCGGCCCGGCCATAATAGAAACCGGAATCAAGTTCGGCCTGGATATTGACAGGATCAATATTTACACCCAAAACGGTTATCTGGTTGCGCTCATTATTTTTGGTTTGGGTGGTATCGTCGAGTTCAAATTTTGGACTTTGCAGGACATTGATAAGTTCATTGATTTTTTCGGAGTCGGCGATAACCTCAAGTGAAAAATGGATAACGTCAATTTCGTCATTGCAGGCGTTTCCGGTGTAGGGCGTAACCATTTCGTTTTGGAACGCAGCTTCAGTTGCCCCGGCCGCTGCGGCTCGGCCTATTTTGTTTTGTGTTACATAAGCCGGCAGAAAGTATTCGGACCCGGGCGCACGTTGAATGCCGGTGATATTATTAACCGGAAGAGTTTCCTGCCGAGTCGGCTGGGTCAGGAAACTTCCGCCGCCAAAGCCAATGGAGACCAGGCGTTTTACGGGAGCGTCAACAACCGATTCAGCAGAGCTGTTTAGTTGTTTAATAGATTGAACAACATCCTGCTGGACCCAAGCCGCGACCTGAGTAAGCCAGCTGTCATAAAGCAATTCATCTTCAGTTCCAGTAGGCAAAGTTTTCCAGTGATAATAACCGCAAAAAGCGAAGTGATCGGCATAAACCGATATTTTTTCGGCGTGATCTTTGCGTTCACCAGCAATCAGCATTTGAATATGATCCTGTTGTTTCTGATCGGAATTCTCCGACGTGGTTCCTTCAGCAGTTTTCAGATAGCGATCTCTAATAGCTTGAGTCTGTTCGGCGGAGAGGTTTTCACCCGCTTTCAAATCGACCAACAGGCCATCAATAAAAGCGACATAATTTCGGGCGAATTCTTGAAAATGGATATCTTTTTCGAGGGAATTTTTCAAGTTGGGAAAAACCTGGCTGGAGAGCAGATTTCGCCGTGAGGTCTGAATCGCCTTATTGATCGCTGTTTGCTGTGCCGATTTAGCTTGATTGGCTATTTCTTCAAGTTTTTTCAACTCGGCATCATAAACAACTTGACTGCCCAGACTGTTAACTCCATTACAAAGAGTTGAAAGTTTTTTCAGTTCTTCCTGGTTGGACTTCTGTTTCATCATGCTAAAAGCGAAGATACCCCCGCCGGCCAGAATGATACCAAGGCAAGCGAACAGAAAAACATTTTTTTTTAAAAATCCCATATTCATATTCCTGTACAATTATTTTTACCGATCCCAGTAAAGCTTTTTATTCGATTGTCATTTCAAGCATCTTCTGGTCAAGTTTACGACAATTCAATTTACTATTGGCTAAACTTCATCGGCTGACTTTGGCGATTTTATCTTTAATTTAAACCGAATCTGAAACCAATAGTCGCGTTTTTCGATAACCGGTTCAGAGGTTTCCGGGTTTTTGACAACTTCCTTATTGTCATTAATCAGCTTCGGCGATGCGGTAATAGGTTCGCGGGTCATCGGATCCAAATACAAATCGATAGTTAGCGCCTTGCCGGTTGCGGGATCCTCATCCAGTATTACCTGTTGGTAGATTCCTAAAAAAGCAGGATCAGGCTGGTCTCCAACCGAATCTGCTTCGAGAAACCCCTTGCGGGAAGTATCAAAATATGCTTCGGTGTTGGCCGCCGGATCAAAATAGGTTTCCAGGGGCAGCTCCTGCAAAATAGAGTCCCAGGACTTTTCGGCAGATGTCGCATCCGCTGCATCAGCGGCCTCAGCGGCCGTTTCGACAACCGGTGACGAGTCCGTAGGTTCGTTGGGTTCGCTGGAGACTTTGGCAGCAGGTTTGGGCTTAAGGGTCCTTTCCCGTCGGGTACGGCCGGTGGTTGTCGCGGGCTCATCGGGTTTGCTAGCCTGGGTTTGCTGTTGCAGCAGTTCTTTGGTAATTTCTTCATTGGTTTTACCCATATAACGCAACCGATTAAAGAAGCCCCATTTATCCCGTTGATTTTCAACCCCCGGAGTGAACAGAAATTGCAGATTATCCTTGTGGGGCGTGGTGCCTTCAATCAACACTACAAAGCCATCATCTTTTTTTTGCACATCCCGCTGACTGCTTCTGCTCCCAGCCCCAGTCGAGCCAGGACGCCCTTCCGCAAATCCGCGACCACCACCTTCTTCATCTGAGGAAGCATTCACACGGACAGCAACGGTTGGTGCGCGACTACCATCGCTACCCGGTAAGGCCAAATTTATATCCTTGGTGATATCGTCAACATAGCAGAGGTGCAGTTTATTAATGAAGACTTGTTTGCGTTCATTTCTGGGCGTTTCCATCAGAGTTTTCTTGTCGCCGCTGGCATAAGCCTTATAAAGGTCTGCCTGATCCGGAGTATTTTTCTCGTTGGGCAAACACATTATTATTGCGTCCAGGACCTCCTGATTAAGGTCACGGTTCTGATAAAACTGTGCGCATTTATTGATTTCATCCTTAGCGGTGGATATGGTATTTTCGAATTTTGACTTTTCCGATGATCTGCTATTCAATCCAGCAGTTATGGTATTAATCTGGCTTTTGTTGGTTCCGGTATCTTTCGAGCCAATGCTTGAACTTACCGAAAATGCCTGAAACAGATTCAACAGAGACGCGGCGGCGAAAATTCCACAGGCGGCCACAATCATACGTTTCTTTTGTTGCCAGATGCCGCGACGTGCGATATCTCTCGGCAGCAGGTTGCTTTCGATCGACACTCGGCCAATTCCCTGCAGGGCCAAGCCGTAAGCCACTCCCAGAGCGGAAATATTTTCCGAAAACTGCGACATTGAAACATCCGGAGACAGCTTTACGGATTCAAAACTATCCAGGCGTTTGATGGGCAGCGAAAGACTCTGCTGGAGAAATTTACTCAGACCGGGAAGTTTCAAGGCTGATCCCAGCGCTAGTGCTTCGCGGAATTGCACATCTCGATTACTGCTGCTGTAGAATCCCAGCGATCTCTGGATTTCCGCGGCCAGGTCTGCGAAAACGGAGCGCATGGCCTGAAAAATCTGTCGAGCATATTTGCTGGTGTTTGCAGTGCGTTTAATGCCTTCAGCTTTGGTGAAGCCCAATTTAAAGGCTTTTTGCACCGCTGCGGTGAACTGGTTGCCGCCGATCGGAATACTGCGCTGCCAGACCCGCTGGCCGTCAGCTATCACCAGGTCGGTGTTTTCGGCCCCGATATCGAGCAAGATGTTCGCTTCCTTGCCGGCCGAAAGTTTCTTTTGTTTCTGGTCAAAAGTGAAAAAGTTATACAGCGCCATCGGGGCCATTTGAACCTGACTTACGGGACACTTGGCCAGGAAAAAAGGTTCCAGAGCCTGGGAAACCAGTTCCCTTTTCATTGCGAAAATTCCCACTTCCACTTCCGGATTATCCGTGGTGGTAAACGCCTGCCAGTCCCATTCGACATCATTAATGTCAAAGGGTATCTGCTGAATCGCTTCATAACGAACAATTTCGGGAATCCGCTTGGGCTCGACCGGAGGCAATTTGATAAAACGGGCAAAACTGCTTTGCCCGGGAACCGAAACCACTACCGGAATTTTGCCAATGTCGTGTTCGCTAATGAAGTCAGAAAGGGCCTTGACGATCAACTCCCGGCGCTGTTCCGGCTCAATGTCGGGCTGGGAGAGAATCTTCTCGTGTTCAATTACCGCAAAATCCAGGACCTCAACTCCTTCAGAAGAAGCGGCAATTTTGAGGGCCTTTAGCGAACAATTACCAACGTCAATTCCCCAAGCGATTTTGGCTGATTTTGCCATTTTTATGCCATCCTATCAGCAAAGTATTATTTTATTTATTCGCTCTAATAAAATGAGCATTCGACCGGATTAAAAACCCATGTCATTATTCCTGACGCATTTTGTTAGAGTCTCATAAGCTACAGCATCGGTCCTGCAATGGAGCAAACAATTCAGGCGTGAGCTATCATCCTGTCCCACATACATATATGAAACCGTCACAACCGTTTCACGTCAAGCAAAATCGTGTTTTTTGCTGTTTGGTCTGTCTATTAATATTGTACGCTATGTGAGCAAGCCAGGTTTGTAAAAACTGTGTAAAACCGTGCGGAGCAACCATTTAGCAGGTATCAGGGGCCTAGAAATTGACTTTGGTGCCCCAAAAAGAGGTCGAGGAGAGGTATTCAGGTCCCCTGAGCGATTTTTTCCCGAACCATTTCTTCGGTCAATCCCAATTGGGCGATAATCCTGCCCGATAGCGTCTGATCGCGTCTGGTCAGGCCAAAAAGCAGGAATTCGGTACAGACATTTTTGTTATCGAATTTCTCTGCCATTTCTATCGCATCGGTTATGACCTCTTTAAGCAGTGGCGATGCCGACAAATTACCGGTAACGATATCGCGAACCTGCTTAATTGGCCGCATTTTTTCCAGTTCGGCTTTAATTTTATCCCCCGTAATATCACAATCGAGCAGAATCTGTCGGGCCATCCCCCGATTGTGCTGGGCCATTGCCAGCAACAGATGTTCAGTATCAATGTAGTCGTCCTGTTGCTGACGGGCGATCGATTCAGCCAGCTTCAAAACATCACGGGCGGTTGGGGAAAGTTTTTTAAACATGTCGAACCGGCCTGCCCTTCATTTTATTGCGTATCTATCTGTTTTACAAGACCTTATGTCCATTTTCATCGGAGTCAGAAACCGCTTTTCTAATGGTTTCCAGCAGATGGTCCGCCTTGAAAGGTTTGTAGAGCACCGCCGAAAGCCCTTCCCGGTTGGCCCGGACAATCGAGTGTTCCGGATCGTATCCGAACCCGGTCATCAGAACTACCGGAATATTCTTCTGCTGAGCACAGGCAAAAATTTCATACCCACTAGCGTGGGGCAACTTGATATCAGAAATCACCAGATCGTACTTACACTGGCCGATAAGCGCCAGAGCCTCACGGCCGTCACGAGCAGTATCGGTAAGGCAACCGCATTTCTGCACCACGTCCGCTATCGTCTGACGAATAAACTGTTCATCATCCACCACCAGAATATGTTTCTCCCGCAGTTCCGGAAAAGTAGTACCTTTGGCCGAGTCGCTGTGAACACCAATAATCCCCTTGGGCGCCTGTTGGGCATCCTTAAGAGCTTTTTTGATGGTCGTGGTGCTTTCGATGATCGACTGCAAACGATAGCGCAGATCGTCATGGCCGATGTATTCCTCCATCAGCAGCGACGCCTCGGTGATAATCTTGCTCAAAGGCTCGGTCATTTGGCTGGTGAGATTATCCGCCGCCTGACCGGTGGTCTTGTAGCGCTCCACCACCAGTAAATCCAGGATATTCAGCGAAAAAGCGATATATCGGGCAAAAATCTCCGCCACCTGTCGGTCATCTTCGTTGAACAGGTTTTCTTTGTGGCTCTCAACGTTCAGCGTCCCAATCACCTTGTCATGCAGCCTCAACGGCACCGTCAGGCTGCAGCGGGCATCGTGCAGGCTGGGCAGATAATGGGGATCATTACTGAGATTGTTACAGACATAGCTTCGCCCGGTAGCAGCCACATAACCGGTTATTCCGTTACCTTGGCTGTTGGCAAAAACCTCAATTTCCTCGTCCTCCGGCATCCCCACCCCAAAAAGGACCTCCAGTTTATTGGATTTGACATCCAGCAGACGCACCACAAAATGGTCAAAATGCAACAAATCCCGCGCATAACGCACAATCTTATCCTGCACCAGAGAAATCCGCTGCTCCACCGTCATCCCGGCTATCGCATCAGCTTCGAGTCGGACCAGTTCCCGCCCGGCCTTGTCGATGGCATCAATTCGCTGCTGCTGGCGGCGGCTCGAGGTGGCTTCCCAAACCACCATCGCAATATTGAGCAACTTCCCCTGCAAATCCAACATAGCTGTGGCTATCAACTCGAAATATCGGTTAGATTTTTCGTCCGTTATCGAATAGCGGCGAGGCCGAAGCTGATCCTGGGACGAAATCCCTTCCTGCTCCAAACGCTTACGGAAAAACTCACCGGCCTTTTTCGCATGCTGAGAAACACCCTCTTTTACCCTGGTGCCGAACAGTTCCATCTGTCGATTCGCCCAGGTAATGGTGCCGTCATCAGCGACAATACAAACGCCCTCGCCGATGGTATTCAAAATTTCTATCGCCTGATGGTTAACACTAGCCCGCTCCAGTGGCAGAAAATCGGACGTCTGCGAAACTACCGCGTCGAAATCCTCTTTGTTGAGCCGCTCCAGAGCCTGCTCAACATCATCGACAATGGTAATCTCAGAAATCTGCTTGAGCAACTCCAGTAATTCACCCTTATGGGCGGTCGATCCACTTAAAACCAGAATCTTGCGATGCTTGAGCTTCTGGGAAAGATCCATATCCGAACTCATGTTTTGTTCCTGCTTCGAAGAATGAAAAAATTATACCTGGGAGGATTCCACCTGGAACACTACTAAATTAGCGAAAAATCCATTAAATCGGCCTAATAGTATCATTATACGGCAAAACAGCACCGACAAGAATAATTTTTTACCAAAATTAATGTTTCCCGTAAGTGTCAACCACCCTGCTGAGCTGCAAAATCCGCTTTATCCCACCCGCCGCTGAAGGGCTTTACAGGTTATTCTTTCCTTATTCGAGGCTTAAGAAAGGTTATTCTTTCCCCAAGGCAATCGCCGAAGCAATCGCCAATCCGCTGGTGTGAGTGATGCTTACGCTGATCTGCTCGATTCCCAAATCATTCGCTATCCGGGCCACCTCGCCGCTCAGGCTCACGCCGGGCCGACCCAGATCATCATTGGTTGTTTCGATATCCGTCCAGGCGATCCCGTTCTGCCAGCCCGTGCCCAGCATCTTCAAGACCGCCTCTTTAACCGCGAACCGACCCGAATAGCGTTCCATACTGAACCGGTGGCTTTGGCAATATTCGCGCTCGGCAGCGGTAAAGACCCGCTCGCGAAACCGCTTGCCGTGCTTCTGAAGCATCTGCTCGATCCGAGCACAATCCACCAGATCAATCCCGTGACAAATTACCCGCATTACACCTTCCGTCCTTGTTGTGTTCTTGTTAACATTGTTACGACTTTTGCTAATGGCAGAAAACCAACCATCGACTAATCACCCAAACCGGATAGCCATCCAACCAGCAACGCACCGATCGGCAGCGACAATAATATCACAATTTTCAGCCGTAGTAAAATCCGCTCGAATTGCTTTAAGGCCCCATCGGTTTCTGCCAGGTGTCGCAGCAGTCTGATGCGGTTACTGATACTCGAGTGCCGCCACGATTTGGCTTCGGGTGATATCCCGTTCAGCAACGCGATCCGCATCAATGCCGCAGCCATAACCTCAGCCCCCTGCCGGTTCAACCGACCGTCCGGACCATCCGCATTCTCATCCGTGGCCAACTGCGAAGCTGCTACCCCACTGGCACACGCACCCCCACCCGCATCCGCCAGTGCCGCCACTACCTTAACCGCGTGCACATCCGCCTGCCATTCAAATCGCCTCGACACCCAACCAAACAAAATTCCCCACCCTGCCATCAACACCACCATCCCGCCATACAGCAGCCACTGGGCAAAATCGTACCAGGCATCCCGCCCAACCAGTAGTGCTTCGAGTCCCATTCCCAGCAATTCGCTCAACTCCAGCACCAGTGCACTGCTGCCGATGACATAAAACACCAGAAACATAATGTGATGGTGCTTGACATGACCGGCTTCATGCCCGAAAACCGCCTCGATCTGTTCGTCGCTCATGTTCTCGATCAACGCGTCGCTCATCAACAAATAGCGAATCCGCCAGATCAGCCCCATCACTGCTGCGTTGGCTACCTGGCTGTAGGTCTCCCAGAGCAGAATATCGCGATAACGCAGCTTCATCCGCACACAAAAATCTTCCAGCTTCTCTCGCAACGGCCCCGCCGGCAGCGACCGCGTCATCCACAACCGCCTCAATACCAGCGGCGCCAGCAGAAAGATCATCCCCGCCCCGACCGCCACTACCGCTTCGGTGCCCATTGCCAACGTTGCTTCCGAACCAATCTTCGCTGTCCAGATCTCCGCCAGCCACCGGTCCCGAACCAGATAGACTAAGTCCTTGAATCCCACGATCCCCAGCAGCGGCACCATCACAATCAACAGCCCGCCCCGCAACTGAAACATCAGATACTGCCCCACGCTCCAGACCGGTCGCGCCGCCAGCCCCTCGGCCAGATGCCCCAGCATTACATACTCGCGAATCATCCGGTTAACCGGGTAAAAACAGTACCAATGCCCGACCATCAGCAACACCAGCGGCCCAATCAGCAGCACTTCATCTACCAGTATCCAACCCCGCAGGCCCCACTGGATCTCCACCAGCCGGGCATAGCCCCCCACCGTTAATTGAAATCCATAAACACCCAGCAGCAGCACCCGCATCAACAGATCAACCCGCCCCGGCAGCCGCAGTACCCCCTTACCAGCCACTCCCTCGCGTACCATGCGCTGACGCAGCTTGTTCCCCGCCAATCGTGACAGTGACCAGAAAAGCAACATCGTCCCAGCCATCAACACAGCGGTTCCTGAAGGCGAAAAATAACTCATCCATTGGGGATCTTCCGCCGCCGCTTCACCCGCCAGCATCGCGATAAACAACGCCAAAATTACCGTCAACTGCACCTGCCACCTCAATACCTTCCCACGCGAAGCCGCCAGTCGAAGCCACAATCAGCATAAAACAAACGCGAAAAAATTAAATTGCTCTAATACTACAACGCTACTTGATGGTTTTTTCGATTATCCAACAGTGTTTTCAGTATAAAAAATGCGGTTTTCGACCGAAAAATAAGCAATCTAGCGTTGTAGTACTAAAATCACTCACTGATGACTATCAAATAACCTTTTCCAGGTTCAACCTTAATCGAATCGCCGGAGGAATACTCAGCTTTTTCCTGGAAGTTATTAATCTTGGGCACCGTTAACTGGGCTTTTTGCCCGTCCAGCCCCAGTGCCTTCCAGTTAATTTGCAGCTTGATCTCCACCGCCTCTTTCGCCCATGACGCAACCGCAACCAGCGTCTTACCTTCGCGTTGATAAACTGTCGCGAGCACATCCGGATTATCCGTCCGCACCGGGCAATCGCTCACCCAGTAGCCGATCATTTTGGCCTGTTCGATTCCGAATTCATCCCAGAATTTCCAGATCTCCGTCGGATCACCCGACCACGGCATCCGCCCCGTCATCCCGTAAACCATCCCCCGCCACGGATTGCCTCCGCCCTGGAGCATCTCGCCCATCAGCCCGTAAGGAATCCCCGATATCTCGATCAGCCAGTAATCAGGCGATTCGTCGTAATTGAATCCCTCGCCGAACCAGATGCTGTCGATGTAGGGGAAGTGCTCCATGTAAAGATTTGCACAATTGGCCCAGCCCGCCCGATCGTTGAAATGATTCCAACTGTGCACGTCGATCAAACTGCCCGGGCGATACTTATCCAGAATTTTTCGCGCCCGCTGCATCACCGTCCGGTCGTAAGCCACATCGTCGATGTAAATCCCGTCGATTTTTACCTTCTGAGCCAGCCACTTGAGCCCCTGCAGATAATAATTGTGCCAGCGCGACATGCCGCTGGTTACTACCGCCGCATCCACATGCCCTTTGTATTTGCCGCTGTTAAAGTTGTGTCGCCACGCCGGAACATAATTAGTCCGCAAATGCTGCTGCAGCCAGGGAGCCGCCCCCTGCGGATTTATCACGGTCTTTTCCTGATTCCCGGCGCCGTCGGCCAAAATCTCATCACCCAGACTCCGCAACGCCCACAGTTCGGTAACGTGATTGCTCAATTCGCGTACTGTGTAATAAATTTTCGCCTTCATCCCTTTTTCGTGAGCCGCCGCCACATATTCCTGCAAATCCTTTTGAGTTTCCGGCAGAAACGGGTAATTAATATAGGGATTCAGATCATTGCCGTGATGAATATTGATGATGTTCGCCCCGCCATTTTCCGCCTCCTTGATCCAGTTCTTCCAGGTCGATCCGTTACCGTTGTGATAATAACGGTTTTCCCAGTGACCGGCGTAATCGATGAGTTTGACCGGCGTAATCAGCAGATCAAAATTAAAATGCAGCTTTTCCCCCGCTTTGACCTGACGCCCACCGCTGTAAGCCTTGAGCAAAACCACCTTAGCACCATCATTGTCCACCTCCGTAACCTGGCAACCGCCCCGCCCTTCATTGTGCCAACTGACCGGCAGATTCAAAGGCTTGTTCTTGTAATAAATATTCACCAGCGGCCGCGAATAGTTCGCCCCTTTAAGTTGACACCGCAATCCCGCGTTAACATCGCCAATCCAGAGGCTGTCCTGGTGCTTGGCCTGATCCCACTTCCAGTCCAACTCAGCAGGGCGAATCCCGCCTTTTTGCCCCATCCCCATCAGGAACTTCGCTGCCTCAGGCTTAAAAGGAATCTCCAGTCTAACATCCTTGAGTGCCACATCCTGCTTCGCTTCCAGAATCAACCGATAACTCACATAGCCGTCGTATTCGATCGTGCCCAGACAATACAGCATGAATTCGTCGTTGAAGTTCCGCGTCCACCAATCAATCTCTGTCTCCGAAAATTTAGTAAACTGCGGCAGCCCCCCGCCAACCTCGATCGGCCCCGCCTGAGACTCAATAACAAACTTCACCGGACCCGCCAAAATCTCCCGGCCCGGCCCTTTTATGTGATCCAGTGTTTCCGTAAATGCGCTTACAATACTCTCCGGCAATCCCGAATCCGAAATCACCATCTGCCGCCCCAGCACCCGCATCAGCTTACGCCGGACCAGAATCTTGTGGTAAGGCTTGCTCGGATAATTATCCGTACCCACCTTGGAATTCAACCAACCCAGCCGCGAAAGTCGCCAAAGTTCGCTGTCGCCGTGATCTTCCAATACCGCTCCGCTGGAGTTCAACGACACTCGAATCGATTTCGGCTCGGCGTTACCCGGCACAATCGTCAGTTCCGCCTCCAGCTTACCCGACGCATCTTCCGGAATCGGTATCCCCACCCAAAGTGGAAGCACCCGCCCCTGCTCCACCGTTACCGTTTTGCTGAATTCTTTGCCCCGCCAGTCGGTCCCGCCCAGGTTGAAAACCGCTATCGAAGTTGACGGCACATTCATATTCAGCGACCCGATCAGGTCCGTCTTGGCAACCGACATCCTTTCAATCGTCTTACCCGCGGCAAAAATCCCGATTTGAAAAACAAAATACTCACCCGGGGCCACTTCCGCCTCAAACACAGCGCTCGGTCCGGACTTCACCCACCGTTTGGGTAATCCGTCAAAGCGACGCACCGGAAACCGCCGATCCTCAACAAACACCAGGTAATCCTCACCCGGATGCTCAGCCAGTAATCCGGCAACCTCCTGCTCATCAGCCAAAACCTCCATCACCGATTCCGCGTCAAACTGCTCCGGTGTCTCAATTGCTCCGGACACTGCCGCTACTCCAGACACTGCTATCGCCCCAGCCAAAACCAGCACCGCTAATCCTGCCAAACCCGTTTCGGCCATTTTCGTCCCCATCTCTCTTATTCCGACCATTCTCGAACCCATCACTCTAAAGCAACTCAACAAATTCCTAGCCATCGGTCTGCTCTCCTGTAATTTCAACCGCCACAATTGTTTGTATCTCGATTTCCTATAGTAGCACATTAACCAGAACATTTTAATTAATGATTTCTAAACATTTTCATAAACAGAACAGCCAATTATCGTCCACGACATTAAAGATTGCCCAAAATATTGTAATTGACTATTTGACAGCACTTTATAAAATAACCTTATAAGTCATGGGTCCGTTTTGCTTATCCCGAAAATGCCGCGGATTCACAGAAGTTGAATTTTACCACTAATTGGCTATGATTGAGTGATGCTAAATAACAACGATAATGAATCGCCAAATAAATCCGAAGGCAACGACAAAAGCTTCTTCACCAGAATGATCAACGGACATTATGCCGCCCGACCCGGCATCGCCACCGTTGTCCTGGCCTTGGTGCTCGGCCTTACCCTGCTCGCCGCCCAGATGCTGGTTTCTTCCCGTTCCGTCCAGGTCCAGGCCCACCAAAACGCCTCGATCATCATCGGCGACGTCGCCGCCCGCGGCCTGTCCGACATCCTCACCCCCGACACCCGCTTTTACCTGCTCTCCTGCGATAACAAAACCATCGGTTTTTCCGCCGTCCACTTCGAAAACGGCACCTCACCCTCCGGACAAAAAATCATCATCGGCAAAGAACTCTCTTTCCGTGCCGATAATAACGAACTCTCTAATAGCGAATTCGTCATCGCCGACAACCTGCGCTGGCACAATTACAAAAAAAATTACAGCCTCACCATTAACAATGTCCCCACTAACATCTCTATTGAATATCAGTTCAAAGACAACCTCTTAAGAATCGCCCGCACAAGTAACAATTCAACTCAGTCCTTCCCACCGCTACAAATTACCCGCGAAAATCTGGTCCCGATGCCCCTGATCGATTTCTTTTCCAGCCTGGCTGCCGACGTGCATGGTAAGGAAGGAACTTTCTTTTCCTTTATCAATCCGGATTTCACCCTTACCCAGACCGAGCCGGTCATGGACATCTGGATTCAAAACGGCGGTAAAATCCCCAAAAATCTCCAAGAAAACTATCCCGACGGAACCGCCGTCCAGGTACAGTTCCTGCAACTGGACCGTCGTCAGATAATCTATTACGATCGGGACCATTACCTCATCTGGCAGAAAGACCTGCCCAAACCCGAACAGATTCACCAGGCAGTTACCCGTGACGAAATCCTCCAACAATTCCCCCAGGCCCAAACCCTGCTCCAGAATTGGCCTAATGATCAGGTTGACATTTAAAATGAAGAATTCTAAGAAAATCTTGCTTTTCCTAATCGTCTTGCTTTTGGCCGGCTTCGCAACCGCGCAACAACAACAGCAGCAATCCGCCCCGTCCGAGCCGTCAACGACCTCGGCTAAACCCGTTCAATCCACTCCACTGCCGATCAGTTTACTGGACGCCGCTTATGTTGACATCCGCAATGGCTTCTCGGTTCGGCCCCCCCTGGGTAGCCAATTGGCCACTTCTGAAAAAATTCTCGTCAACTCCCCAACGACCGACAAAGACGACACCCCTGACAACAACGACACTGTCAAAAAAACCGACGCTCCGGAAAGCACCGATACTCCGGACAGCACCGGCATCACCGATGGTAATCTGCCTAACCTGATCGCCGGCTGGGATCTGCTGAAATTCCCCGAAAGCAAAGAACTGGTTCGCTTCCACCACGCTTCGACCCAACGTACTCTTGTTGTTTACCTGCTCGCCGCCAAAAGAAAATCAGACATCGAAAAAGTGCTTCAGGCCCGGTTGGATTTCTGGAAAAAGTTCTCGAAAAACGCTCAGGTCCAGTCCCAAACCAACACCCAAATCAAAGATCAATCCGCCGCCCTGTTAACTGTCAATTGGCTGGGCGATCCCAGCCAACCACCCCAGCAGATCGTCCGCGAAACCATCATCCAGGCCGAAAACAAGCGCTTCTTCCTGCTGGCCCTTATCGAAGCCAATCCCGACCAGACCGTCAAACCCTCCATTCAGGCCCTGGCCGCTGCCCTCATTAGAAATTTTACCTGCTTCGGAAAAACCGAGGAAAGCCGACGCTGGCTCGAAGCTCGAAAAAACGCCCAGGCCGCTCTCGAAAACCTTAAATTCAGCCAAGCCAAACTCATTCTCTGCCCCCCTGCTTCCTTCCGAATCCTCCGCGACGCCAAGGACATCGGTTTCTACCTGACCAGCCAATCACTTGACGATCAGGCCGAAAAATCCACCATCTCCCTGAAGTACGCCGCCTTCGTCAATAATTCCATCGACGCCCAACGCTTGCTCCGCCTGCTCGGCTGGGCGCGCTCCGCAACCAGCCAAACCGATGAAAATCCACCACCGGCCGGCTCCTACAGTTTCAACGCCGAATTCATCCTCAACAACTCTCTCCGGTCCGAAAACTTCTCCTGCAAATTCATCAACCTCGACAACCGCCAATTCGGACACACCGAAACCGGCTCGTTCATCAATTCCAAACTCAACGTCCAACGTTTCGACGATCCCCAGAATCCCGACAAAGTCTTCTCCGAATCCCTTAAAGCCGACGAAAGATTATTCCTGACCTCGGCCCTGGCTCAACTGCTGCCCCGAATGATGACCTACAAAATCAACGACGAATTCGTCTTTCAACTTTACAATAATCGCTCGGTCCGCTACCACTTTCTCCACGTCGCCGGCATTTCCTCCCTGAACGTCGCCGCCTCCAACAAATCAACCGATTCCCCAAACAATGGAACTGAAACCCCCACCAACCAAAACTCCGATAATCAAAAGACCCAAGAGATAAAAACTTATCGCCTGGTCTCCCAGACCGGACCCGACGGGCCCATCGTCGAAACCTGGATCGACGAAAAAGGCAACCTTCTAAAACTCCAAGCCAACAACGGCTTGACTCTGCTACGTTGCACCACCGAAAAAATTAACGAACTCTGGCCCGAAGCCGCCCAAAAAACATCGCTTAATAACTAACACCCAACGCAACAATATCAAATATCGAATTGAAAGGTAAAAACCAATGGCTGACATCACCAAAGACGTTGTCATCGTCGGTGCCGGTCCCGCCGGACTCGGTGCAGCTCTCTACTCCGCCCGCGACCGTTACGACACCGTCGTCCTCGATAAATTCGTCCCCGGCGGACAGATTAACCTCACCGACCGCATCGAAAATTACCCCGGCATCGCCCAGATTAGCGGACCGGACATGGTAACCGCCCTGCAACAGCAGGTCGAAACCTTCGGCGCCCAGATCAAAATCAATTCCGAAGTAACCGCCCTCACCCGCCGCGACGACGGCACCCTCATCGTCCAGACCGACGACGACACCTACCTCGCCAAAGTCGTCATCCTCACCCCCGGCAGCGATTATCGACACCTCGGTGTCCCCGGCGAAGAAGAATTCCGCCAGGCCGGCTCCGGCGTCAGCTATTGCGGCACCTGCGACGCCCCCTTCTTCAAAGACAAAGACGTCATCGCTGTCGGCGGGGGCAATGTCGCCGTCGAAGACGCTCTCCACCTGGGAAAATACTGCAAAAAAGTTACCCTCGTCCATCGCCGTCAGGAATTTCGCGCCACCAAAGTGCTCGTCGAGGAACTGATCGAAGAAACCAAAAAAGGC
The DNA here is from genome assembly GCA_016934515.1 of Sedimentisphaerales bacterium. GTDB lineage: Bacteria > Planctomycetota > Phycisphaerae > Sedimentisphaerales > SM23-30 > JAFGSR01. The sequence continues at coordinate 23,006 of JAFGSR010000139.1, read as the reverse complement.
GTCATCGAAATCCGCTACGACTCCGTGCTCACCTCCATCAACGGCTCCGACCACGTCGAATCCGCCACCCTCAAAAACGTCAAATCCGAGCAAACCGAAGATCTCCCCTGCGACGGTGTCTTCATTTTCGTCGGCATGATTCCCAACACCGCCTTCCTCAAAGGCAGTGTTGACCTCAACGAGTCCGGCTTCATCAAATGCGACCCCGCCTACCTCCGCACCAACCTGCCCGGCGTGTTCGTCGCCGGCGATTGCCGCACCGGTGCCGCCATGCAACTCGCCACCGCCATCGGCGACGGCGTCGCCACCGCCATGTACATGAAAGAATACCTCCGCGACCCACAGTGGTGGAACAAAGACCGCTGCCCCGAAGCCCTGGGATGGTAAACACAAAAAAGGGGTCAGGTACTTTTTTAGTTGTAACAGTATTCTTTATACTATAGAATTCATCATTATGCCCAGAGCAATAAGAAACGCCAAAGCTGGATATGTCTATCACGTATTAAATCGTGCCAATGCTCGCATACAGATATTTCAAAAACCCGGCGACTATTACGCCTTCGAGCAGATCATCCAACAAGCCAACGACCGCATCCCGATGCGTCTTTTGTCTTATTGTATCATGCCAAACCACTGGCATCTGGTATTATGGCCGCGAGGAGACGATGATCTGTCTGAATATATGCGGTGGCTGACGTTAACACACACTCAACGCTGGCATAAAGCACATGACACCGTCGGTGGCGGACATTTATATCAAGGACGCTTTAAGAGTTTCCCGGTACAAACAGACAGCCATTATTTAACCGTATGCCGATACGTCGAACAAAATCCCCTCAAAGCACGCCTGGTTCGCCAGGCTCAAATTTGGCGATGGTGCAGTCTATACCGCCGTCTTAACCCAAGCTTGGAACCAGAAATAAAACTACACAAAGGGCCACTTGACCTGCCCCCACCGCAATCATGGCTATCCTTGGTGAATAAATCACTGAAAACTACTGACACGGACGATATCCATGTCAGCATCGAACGCAATCGCCCCTTTGGACACACCAACTGGACAAACAGAATCGCCGGAATCCTCGGCTTAGAATCAACCCTACGACCTCGCGGCAGACCAAAAAAACAAAAAAGTACCTGACACCTTTTATCTTATCTGACACTTTTATCTTATCCTTCAGGAGTATTTAAAATGAATCCAAACCAATGGATTAATACTACCGAAAACATATGTGAAACATATGGAAAAATTTTATCTGAATCTGAAAAACAAATTTTATTAAAAAAAATCGACGTGCCATCATATCCCAAGCAATCTGATAATATTATGGTTCGAATGGGTAATATCCCTCTGGAAGACAATGTAATGATGGCACATGAATCTTTTTTTTCAGAATTGTACGACATCTTAACTAAGGCCTTTTTCGAAAAAGTGTTAAATAAAGATGCTTTCGGGGATGAGGCAAAAGTAAATGAAATTTTTGGAAAAACCCTACAGGAAAATTATGGCGTATATAACGGCCCTTTTTTAGACTTAGCCAGAACTTATTGGACATTTAAAATAGAAGTAATGGAATTGTTCGCTCCTCATTCTGATAAATTTAATCTTGTCATATCTCAATTTTTAATATCTTATATAATGGAAATAGGTGGTTGTTTTTTCCCAACTCCGGGTCCATTTAAGTACCCATATAAAGATAGAATAAGAGCACAAGAAATGTATTTTGAAATATATGCCCCAAATTTTGACAAAAAAACATATTTTAAAAACAACCCTGTATTAAACAAACTAAAATCAGAAGAAGCAAAATGGCCAGGTATTGTCTACATACTTATTTTTTTAGTTATTGCGTGGTTTATTCCCCAGAATGTTTGGTGGGGTAAAATATTGTTTTATATTTTGATGGGATTGATAGTTATTAGTTTGTGCTGTATTTCTGATACTATTAAGACATTGATATTTGGCAAAAAAATTAATCCACACCCCCCGCTTAAAAAAAGAAAAAGATAAAAAAGGAGAAAAAAGGGGTCAGGAGAAAAAGGGGTCAGGTACTTTTTTTAGGTTTTTCCATAATTGATTTAAGAGTAGCTGAAATCATCCCATGAGGTTATAAAATATCACTATGAAAATCGCTTATTTTGATTGTTTTTCCGGTGCCGCTGGTGACATGATTGTCGCAGCCGCCTTGGACGCCTGTGCCGATGCGGATAATCTACGTACCCAACTAGCTTCGCTCACCCTGCCCGAAGTCACCATCCAAATCGAAAAAATCAAAAAGAACCACCTCGCCGCCACCAGCTTTCACCCTCAGCTAACCGCCCCAGCCCCATCGCACCGTTATCTGCCCGACATCCTGGCCATCATCCAGGCCGGGCAGCTTTCCGACACCGTCAAAACCCAGGCCGCCGAAATCTTCCAGAACCTCGCCCGCGCCGAAGCTAAGGTCCACAACATCACCCCCGAGCAGGTCCACTTCCACGAAGTCGGTGCCGCCGATGCCATCGTGGACATCGTCGGCGCCTGCGTCGCGCTGGAATCGTTAGCTATCGAAAAAATCTACTGCTCCGCCCTCACCGTCGGCACCGGCACCGTAAAATGCGCACACGGCACCCTGCCCGTGCCCGCCCCAGCTACCGCCGAACTCATCAAGGGCATCGAAATCCGCCTCTCCAACATCCCGTTCGAATTGCTCACCCCCACCGGAGCCGCCATCCTCACCACGCTCGCCGATTCCTTCGGCCCGCCGCCGGCCATGAAAATCCAAACCATCGGCTACGGCGCCGGACAACGCGACCTACCCGAAACCCCCAACCTCCTCCGCCTGATCATCGGACAAACCACCGGCCAATCTGACACCGATACCGCTCTCGATTATTCCACCCATCCCGACCTGGTCACCATCCTCGAAACCAACCTCGACGACGCCACCGGTGAACTCATCGGCTACATCACCGAACAACTGCTCATCGCCGGCGCCCTCGAAGCCTTCTGCACCCCCGTCACCATGAAAAAAAACCGGCCCGGCACCCAGATCACCGTCATCTGCAATCCCGCCGACTCCGAAAAACTCCAACACCTTCTCCTGCTCGAAAGCACCACCTTCGGCGTCCGCCATTACAACTGTCGCCGCACCACCCTCGCCCGCGAGCACCAAACCGTCCAAACCCCCTTCGGCCCCATCCGCATCAAAATTGGCTCCCTCCAGGGCCGCCCCATCACCGCCAGCCCCGAATTCGCCGATTGCCAAAAAGCCGCCCAAGCCCACCACGTCCCCCTAAAATCCGTCATCACCGCCGCCCTAACCGCCTACCAAAAACCATAACGGCGTCTTTACTATTCCTTAATATTCTTCCCCACCGCAAACTGCACAAACTTCTCGATCTCCGCCGCCAGATCCGATATCTCCGCCAGCTCAAAATCCTCAAAATGCCCCGGCTCAAACTCCCCGCTCTCCCCCTTGGCAAACAACCGCACCCGAATCACCGACACCGTCTCCCCTTCCGCCAGGCTCCCCCGCGAGTGCTCGGTCAACTCCACCCGCGAATCCTCGCTGATAAACACCAGCGCCTTACCGGTGTAGATCGCCGTCGGAAAATAATCCCGCAATATTCTTAACCGTTCCTTCATAATAACTGACTATAACACCCGCAGCCCCCCATGACAACCAACAAAAACAACCTCCCTCAATCCCTTTTACCAACCTTGACACTTCAGATTTTCACGTTAAACTCAACTCACAGGCCCGCTATAAACAGGCCGGAATCACTCAGTTTAACTGCTGTTTATTTCTGTAAAGGAACTGTCATGAATAAAGTAATCTGCCTGGCATTTGCTCTCGGCCTTACCCTTAACGCCGTCACTCTCCCCGCCCAAGCGGAAAAAGACCCCGTCCCCCCCCCGTCCAAAGGCTACACCATTCCCATCATCGACCTGGCCGGGGATACCCATCGACAGGTCATCGTGGACAAGGAGCCTGGCCAATACCTGGGCCACCCCACCACTGTCCTGCTCGAAGACAACAAAACCATGATCGCCGTTTACCCCAAAGGTCACGGCCGCGGTACCATCGTCATGAAACGAAGCACCGATGCCGGATTAACCTGGTCAAAACGACTGCCCGTACCCGACAACTGGGCCACCTCCAAAGAAGTTCCCACCATCCATCGCGTCATCGATCCCCAAGGCAAAAAACGTTTAATCATGTTCAGCGGCCTCTACCCCATCCGCATGGCGGTCTCCGAGGATGACGGCAATAACTGGATCCCCTTAAAACCCATCGGCGATTTCGGCGGTATCGTAACCATGGGGTGCGTCGAAAAATTAAAAACCGCCCCCGGACACTACCTGGCTATGTTTCATGACGACGGTCGCTTCATCCACAAAAACAGCAAACGATCCGACACCATGACTCTATACAAAACCTTTTCCTCCGATGGCGGATTAACCTGGTCTTCCCCACAGGAAATTTACAAAGCTTCGGACATTCATCTTTGCGAACCGGGAATCATTCGTTCCCCCGACGGTAAACAATTGGCAGTTTTATTACGGGAAAACAGACGGCGGCGTAACTCCCACGTAATTTTTTCTAACGACGAAGGAAAATCCTGGACCACCCCGCGGGAACTGCCCGGCGCCTTAACCGGAGACCGCCACACCGGCAAATACGCACCCGACGGCCGATTGTTTATCTCCTTCCGGGACACCACTCTGCAAAGCCCCACCAAAGGCGACTGGGTTGGCTGGGTCGGCACTTATGACGACATCGTCAAAGGCCGCCAGGGACAATATCGGGTGCGGCTGATGGATAACCATAAAGGCGCCGATTGTGCCTATCCCGGCGTCGAAGTCCTCCCCGACGGCACCTTCGTAACCACCACTTACGGCCACTGGATCAAGGACGAATCACCTTTCATCGTCAGCGTCCGTTTCAAACTGGAAGAACTCGATGCCCTACAGCGGCAGATGCAAATAAAGCCCCAAAACCAGGAACCGGTACTTAAATGATAATTAGAACCGGATATAAATAGGCTTTTGCGATAATCGATACCGGTAAACCATTAATAGCTAAGGGTGTCCAATGGCTGTGAAAATCAATCGTCGTGAGTTTTTCCGTCGCAGCGTCGCCGCAACGTCTCTGGCGATGGCGGCCCCGCTTTATGTGCCGGCCTCCGTTTTTGGCGCTCACGCCCCCAGCAATCGTATCACCCTCGGCTGCATCGGCATGGGCAACCAGGGTTTCCAGGATATGCGCGGATTTCTGCAACTGGACGACGTACAAGTGCTGGCGGTGTGCGACGTCAATAAAGGCTGCCTGGGATACAAGGACCGCAAGCAATTTCGGGGGCGCGAACCGGGCAAAAAACTGGTCGATGATTTTTACGCTGATAAGCAGCCTGGTGGCACTTACAATGGCACCGCCGCCTACCACGATTTCCGCGACATCCTCGCCCGCGATGACATCGACGCTGTACTGATTGTCACGCCCGACCACTGGCATGCCATTATGACCATTAGAGCTGCTCAGGCCGGCAAAGATATCTACTGCGAAAAACCACTGACCTTAACGATTGCCGAAGGCCGAGCAATGGCCGAGGCCGTCCGCCGTCAGGGTGTCGTTTTGCAAACCGGCAGCCACGAACGCTCCAATGCAAAAGCTCGTTTTGTTTGCGAACTCGCCCGCAATGGCTACCTGGGCCAAATCAAGCGGGTCCTCACCGACGTAGGTCCCATGAACGACTACCTGCAACGCAGCGCCCCCAAAGGTACCTGGCAGCCCAGCCCCATACCGGACGGCTTCGACTACGAAACCTGGCTGGGACCGGCACCCTGGGCTCCTTACCACCGCGATCGCTGCTTTTACAGCTTCCGCTTCATCCTCGATTACAGCGGTGGCCAAACCACCAATTACGGCGCTCATTCCAATGACCTGGCACAATGGGGACTGGGCATGGACGACAGTGGCCCCATCGAAGTTGAAGACCGGGCAAGCCATTTTCCCAAGGACGGCCTCTTTGATGCACCTTCTCTTGTTCACTTTGGCGCGCGCTACGCCAACAACGTCGAACTGATCTGCAAAACCTCGCTCCACCAGGGTGTCGGAGTTCGTTTTATCGGCACCGAGGGATCAGCCTACTGGGGATACGGCGGCTTCGGTGCTGAGCCTAAATCTCTGCTTACCGTAAATCCGAGTACCCAGGGAATCCGCTTGTACCGCAGCAGCAATCACTATCGCAATTTTATTGACTGCGTTAAAACCCGAGCCGAACCCGCCGTCCCCATCGAGGTGGGGCACCGCAGTGCCACGGTTTGCCACCTGGGTAACATCGCCATGAGGCTTAAGCGAAAATTGAAATGGGACCCCAGCCGTGAGCAATTTATCGATGACGATCAGGCCAACCGTATGCTGACCAAGCCGTTGCGAACACCTTGGTCGCTTTGATATCTATAAGAAAGGTTCCGACAAAAAAAAGATGATTAATCCCAAAGAAAAACTCACTTCCAGAGAGCGTCTCCTGTACGCAATTAACCACCAGCAACCAGACCGCATCCCCATCGACCTGGGCGGCTTCCAGACCGGCATCCACAAAAAAGCTTATCAGACCCTGCTTGATCACCTGGGCCTTGACGAACAGATCGAAATTCTCGATCCCGTCCAGCAACTCGCCAAACCCAGCGAAACTGTGCTGCAAAGATTCCACGTTGATACCCGCTACGTCTGTGCCCATGGCCCGGACAGCTTCACCGGCGGCATCGAACAGAATCAAAGAAACGGCCGACTCTGGCATGACCTCAAGGACGAATTCGGCGTCATCTGGTCCATGCCCGACGATCAACAGCTTTACATGGACATCTCGCATCACCCCCTGGCCGATGCAACCACCAAAGACCTCGCTGACTATCCCTTCCCCAAAGGCGACGACCCCACCCGGTTCACCGGCGTAAGAGACCAGGCCTTGAAAATGCGAAACCAAACTTCCTACGCCATTTGCACCGGTATCAGCGGTGTAGTCTATGAATACTGCTGGTACCTGCGCGGGCTCGAAAAATGGTTCATCGACACCATCGAAAATGTGGATTTCTGTGAAGCCCTGCTCGACCAGACCCTCAAGTTCTGGATGGATTTCCACCGGGCCTTCCTAGCCGAAATCGGCGACCTCGTCGATGTGGTAATGATCGGCGACGACCTCGCCGGCCAAAGCGGTCCCTTGTTCTCCGGGCAGTTCTACAAAAAAATTATCAAACCCAGACAAAAAAAACTCGTCCAGTTCATCAAAAGCCAAACCAAAGCTAAAATCTGGTATCACACCTGCGGCAACTGCTCACCTTTAATTCCCGAACTTATCGACAACGGCATAGACATCCTCAATCCCGTCCAGATCAGCGCTGATGGCATGGACGCCCAGACACTCAAAAACAAATTCGGCCGCGACCTCACCTTCTGGGGCGGAGGCTGCGATTCTCAACACGTCCTGCCCTTTGCCACCGCCGACCAGGTAAAAGCCGATGTCAAAAAATATGTCGAAATCTTCAAACACCACGGCGGCTACGTCTTCAACAACGTCCACAACATCCAGCCGGGGATACCACCTGAAAATATCGTAGCCTTGTTCGATGCCGCCTACGAATTCGGATCATATTAATCCGGATCGCCCGAATAAAACTCATGCTCGTAAAAGGAGAATCAATTTTGTGCTTCCGATTAAACTTCACGCTGTTTTTCACCTTATGCAGTTCTCTATTTATTGCTTCCGGTGGCTGTTCGACTCAAAAAGACATCTATATATCAACCGAACTCATAAAAGACACCCATTTCCAGCACGGCTTCAAGGTAATTAATCCACAACATGGCTCCGGTACGGTCGATGGCTACCTCAACTGTGACGGCTCCACCAAACCTGCATGGAACATCGCTCAATGGCACAGCAAATTCTCCATTTCCTCCGCCGAACCCATTATCAACGATCATAGTAAGGTCTTCAAAAACCAGGCAAAAAGCATAACGGTCTCCAACCCCGACACCAAAAATGCCGACCTCATCCTGGCCATTGACACCACGCCCGAATATCAAGGCCGCTTCAGAACAGCAAACCAGGGTTGGCCCCATCTTCTCGTCGAACAGCCTATATCCACCTGCCCTTCATTAGCCCAGATAAATCAACTGCAATTTCACATCGAAGCAAAACTCCTCGAATCAGATTGCTCCAAAGGCCCCGGCCATGACCCCGCCCTGCATACCATCCTGGCTCATTTTGTCATGATTGTCCGCAACGACAACAAAAATTCAAAAGGCTACGGTGACTTCTTCTGGTTCGTCGTGAATCTATACGATTATCGCTACCCCCAGGGACAAGTGTTCATGGCACAGGACACCGCTGACCCTTCCAGTAAATTTATTTACAATCCCGGCCCAAAACCTTTCGACCTGAACACCATGCACGACGGTAACTGGATAACCATCGACAAAGACATCCTCCCCGTCGTCATCGCCGGCATCCACGAAGCCCACAAACGCGGATACCTGCGCGATTCAAATGATCTGAACGATTACAGCATCGCCAGCATAAACTTGGGCTTCGAAGCCACCGGCATCTGCAAATCCGCAATACAAATCAAAAACCTCAGCTTAAAAACAAAAAAACCGTAGCTCAGCCAATTTCCGCTACCTGTTGCACACGCAAGTTGAACTTGTCAAAATCAATAACGTTGCTTAATGTCAATAACAAACAAATATCAAAAACTTCCAGAAAGGTCACGCCATGAACCGTCGATCTTTTCTCAAATACACTGCTTCAAGCCTGGTGGTTAGTCCTTTTGCGATTACCTCATTGTATGGTTCTCCCACCACTGAAAAAAGGAAACCCAATATACTGTTTTTGTTAGCTGATGACATGGGTTATTCCGACGCCGGTTGTTATGGCGGTGACGTCGCCACACCAAATCTCAATCGCCTGGCTGAAAATGGCCTCCGTTTTACCCAGTTCTATAATTGTGGCCGGTGTTGGCCTTCGCGTGCCAGTCTGCTTACCGGATTTTACGCGCAACAGGTCCGCCGAGACAACCTTCCGGAAAAAAAGAAACTTGGAAAACGCCAAAAGTGGGCATCCCTGCTCCCGGAACGACTAAAACCTTTGAACTACCGATCTTACCATTCCGGAAAATGGCATATCGACGGCACTCCCTTAGAAGGTGGTTTCGATCTTTCCTACTGGCTCAATGATTACGATAGATATTTCTCCCCCCAAAAACATTTTCTAAATGACCAAAAACTTCCCCCCGTTGCACCCGAAAGCAATTACTATGCCACCACCGCCATTGCCGATCACGCGATAAAATGCTTAAAAGACCATTCCCAGCAACACCCGGATCAACCGTTTTTCAGTTATGTAGCCTTTATCAGCCCTCATTTCCCCCTCCATGCCCTGCAAAAAGATATCGATCGCTATCAAAAAAATTATCTCCAGGGCTGGGACAGCATCCGCCAACAAAGATTCAAACGTCTCAAAAAAATGGGAATCCTCGATTGCTCGTTATCAAAGCGGGATGAAAAAACCATCCCTTCCTGGAATCTCCCCGAAGAAACACTTGAACAGCAAATTGGCCCCGGCGAAGTCGCTCACGCCGTATCCTGGCAAAGTTTAACCGATGAGCAAAAGGAATTTCAAGCCACCAAAATGGCCATCCACGCCGCCATGATTGATCGGATGGACCGGGAAATCGGCCGAATTATTGATCAGCTTAAAAAAATGGGTGCCTTGGATAACACCTTAATAATGTTCGCCTCGGATAACGGTGCCAGCGCAGAACAGATGATTCGCGGTGACAATCATGACCGCTCCGCGCCATTGGGTTCTGCCCAGTCCTACCTCTGCCTGGGACCGGGATGGTCCACCGCCGCCAACACACCCTTCCACCTGCATAAAAGCTGGGTTCACGAAGGCGGAATTGCCACCCCATTCATTGTATCGTGGCCAAAAGGAATAAAAGCTCACGGACAATTAAGAAATGATCCAGCACATTTGATTGATGTGGCACCAACGATCTTGGAACTCGCCGGTGGAAATTGGCCCCAAACTTTCGACACCAAACCCACGCCGAACTCACCCGACACCAGCCTTGTCCCAGCCTTCGAACAGGACGGCACCATCAAGCACGATTATCTTTTCTGGCTGCATAACAACAACCGGGCAATTCGCGTGGGAAACTGGAAATTGGTCGCCCAAAAGGACAAAAACTGGGAACTATTCGATCTCAACAGCGATCGCTCGGAAACCAACAACCTCGCCGATGAATTCCCCGAAAAAGTTAAAGAGCTGACAAAATTATGGAACCGTTGCGTAGATGAATATACCGCACTTTGGTAATCATCACTCAATAATCTTGCCTAATTCCACTTTGGCCGGCTTCTCAAAATCCCGCTCCATCTTTCGCGGCAACAAATAAACCTCACCTGCCCGGTTACAAAAATACAAATTCGATATCGATTCCTCGCGACCGTGACCATCAGCCCATATCGCGCAAAAATCAGGATGCGCATTTACCACTCCGCGGGCATAATTGTGATTTCGCGGACTATTCACCGTCATTTGTTTCACCCGATTCCAGTTCTGCCCCTGATTAACACTTTCCCACAACATCATTTCCCCACCCGGATTGTACCCCTGCGGCCCCACCACGCTCGGACCAATAATCCGCCAAATCTCATCTTCGATAAAAATCGAACCCGTATCGTAATTATTATCCGAATCAAATGCCTTGCTAATCTTCCACCCACCCCCGTCCCACCGAACCACCGTCCAGGTCCGCGGATTGTTTCCCGGCCCGCACCGCCATCCGCCGCTGGTAACAACCAAAATAACCGGATCACCGTTTTTATCAAAAGCCAGATCTTTCACATAAACGCTTCGTTTTTCGCTCTCCGCATCATAAACCAGTGCGTTATTTTTGGGTTCCCGCAAGGGCAAATCCACCTTTTCTCCGGCAGCATTAACCCACGTCTTCCCCAAATCGCCCGTCTCCACATAATAAACATTTGTCCGAAAATTAATCCCTTCTTCCGACGGATGGTAATTAAATGCCGTCCCCGCCTTCGATTCGTTGGCAAAACTCACCTGGTAACTTCCTCGCCCCATCGCTCCGATGCACACCGGCACCTCCCACTGAACTCCGTCACCGCTAAAAACAAAATAGGTCGCTCGCTGCACCGGCTGATTGTATAACGTTAAAAAGCACGAAAATCCCTTACCCGGAACATTCCACACCTGAAAATACGAAAAGTTAATAAACGGCTCTTTCGCTTCATCTGCAAACCTTTGAATATCAGGCGATATAAGCTCGAATCGATCAATCGAGTAAGGCTTGCTGCTTTTATGAATATAGCTCGGCCGACCTGTCCCGTGTGCCGTCGAAAAAATCCAGACATATCCTTCATCGTCAACCGAAATAACCGGATTGTCATGAGCATCTGAGGTTTCTTTGTCTAACAGCAGCGTCGGCCGCGGCACCATCCCCGTCCCATGGTCATAATAAGAAACCATGTGTACTAACGCCCGGTTTTCGCCTTGCCGTGTCCCGCCGTAACAGAAAAATGTTTTATCCACTTCCGGGCAGTAAATAGCAAACGGACGATGTTTGGCACAATACGTCCCCAGTCCACCGGAATATTTAAACACATACTCCCCGGGCGTCTTGGTATTTTCATACCAGATACCCCGATACCCGTCCTCTTTCTGATTCAGCGTAATATCACGTTTATATTTTTCCCCCAACTTGGCATTATTGGCCTTGAGCCACTTTTTCGTCTTCTCGCTTAACAGTTCAACTTCTTTTCCCGCCGCATCTACATCTACCCGTTTATCTGATACCGCTTTTGATTCTCCTGAATCCGCCGCAAGAAAACCTCCGACAGCATTAAGCCATATACTGCCCGAATCATTCCCCGTCCCTTCCGACATGCCACAACAAAAACTTACACAAGAACAACACAAAACAACTAATCCCGTCGACATCTTCTTAAACCTCATTGTTAACATGTCAATCCTACCTAACCCGAATTAGCCGCCCGAACCGTTTATGAGCGTAAGCGTATGACAGATACTTCTTTAGGATCATTATAGATAATTATTTTTTCCAGTCAACCGGCAAACCAATCGACCAAAATCGCCGGGAAAGTGAATCTGTATTAGTAAAGATTTAATCTCATACCAGCCGATACACAGGAAGTGTGTACTTGGTGTACGGGAAGAAAATCGTCAAAACTATGAAATTATCCAGAAAGCATTATTTGGCGGTGGCTCTGACGGCAGCGGCCGTCCGGGTGTTGTTTATCGTGTGGGGGTTTTGCGGCTGGCATTGCGCCGATACTTCAACGATTGGATGTATGTCCAGGGTTTACTTGTGCCAGGGGTACGGAATAGCAGCCGGTTATGGCTATAATTTCCACGCTCCCGGCTCTGGTTGCGGCCATATCAAGGACTTGTATGACCGCGTCAACCGTCAGGGGTTCCGGGTAACACCAGAAACCGCCGGTAACCTCCCCCGCGAAGGTGTCTATCCAACTGCGGTTCATCCGCCGGGAATGCCTTTGCTGGTCGCGGCTATGAATCGCCTTTTCCAAACGCCTGCCGATTTGCCCTTACAGATACTGGGCGCGGTTCTCGATACTATGGCAACTGTGATTATTTGCTGGCTGGTAGGCTCGTTTTTCCACTGGCGCGTCGGTTTTATAACGGGAATATTGTATGGATTGTTTTTGCCCATGGCCTATCAATCTGCATTAGCAAAGATGCCGGTCGGATTGATGGGATTCTTTTTGGCATGCAATCTGGCATGTGTGTTGATTGCTACTCGAAAACAAGGTCTGCCTGCGTTTTTTTGGTACACCGCTGCCGGTGTCGTTCTTGGGCTCGGATGCTATCTGAGGCCCGACTACCTGTTACTGCCTATCTTCTTGGCCGGCGGGCTTATCGGGTTGACCGGCAGTTTTTGGCGGGCAGCGTCAGCAACGGTTTTAATCCAGGTTACGGCTCTTTTGATTTTATTGCCTTGGGCGATACGTAATAAGAAAGTGTTCGATCAATACATTTTTACCACCTCTAGTGTGGGAGCGGTTTGTTATACCGGGCTGGGAGAGTTCCATAATCCTTGGGGCATTATAATGTCGGACGATGCTTTGCACCGGGTAGCTCGTGAGCATGGTTGCGATCACGCCTGGCAGCCTCAGGCGAACGTCATTTTTCGCAAGCTCTTTGTCGATTGCATCAAAAAACATCCCCAGGCATGGCTGATTGCAATTGCCAAACGCCTTCCTCTGGCACTAGCTAGTCCGCAGTATTGGGGTTATGAAAATCCCCTGCATAACAGTTTCCTGAAACCTCACCAGGAAAGTAAAGACCGTTATGACGTCGTAACTTCCCACCCCTGGACAACACTGGCGGCCTATTGGGACCGGACAATTATTGCCGCCCTAAGCGGAATATGCACCATTTGCGTGCTCGTTATGATAATCAGACATCGACGACAATGGGGGCTGATCTGGCTTTTAGTCGGAACACACCTTTACGGAATAATCGCTCACCTGCTCACCCATTGGGAATCTCGATACGTTGTAGCAAGCATGTTCTGCTGGATTATTGGGTTGGCTTACGTCCTGGTGTGGCCTCCGCGGGACCCGGCCCCCATTAACAATCCATAGATTGCCAACATTCTTGGGCCGGCGTGCTTCCCGGTTAACGTTTGGGAAAATAGTAATAGTGCCCAAAACGAAATATCCCCCCCCTTTTAGCTACCCCTTCCTCCCCCTTGATAATGATCGTAAACTATGGTAGCATGTCTTAACAACCGTATGCCGCCCAGAAACGGTAATAAAAAATACTATATTTGGAGAGCTTCTAAATGATTAAACCGGTTATCTTAATATCTTTTGTCGCTTTTCTGTGGCTATCTGCTTTATGTGGTTGCGATACCGCAAAACCAAAAATATCATCGAATGGCAATTTCCGCGCCGATAAGCTACCTCTCGCCGACATCATCGGTACAACTCACGTTAACGGCAGATACTATCACACCAAAAAGGACTACCTTAATGAAGGGGCTGACGATGTTTTAGCAATGGGTTCACGGGTTATCAAGGTGTGGTTCTACGGCAAAAGGCATGAACATCCACAATCGGTTTACTCCTTTAACAGCGACTGGAAAAAAGTGGATAATCTCGTCGAAGGCGCAAAACTGCCCTACTGGAAAAACTTTTTCGCCAAGCCTTTCACCACCTATATCTTATGCGTAACTTCGTTGGGCAGAAAAGATGATTATTGGCTGGACGGCATCACCCAGGAAGATGCCCGCGATGAAACCAGGCAGTTCTATGAACTCACAAAACATTTTTTGACCACTTATCAGGGTACCGGAAAAACTTTTGTCCTTCAGCACTGGGAAGGCGACTGGATGACAAGAATGCGCCATAAAAACTGTTTCGATGAAAACGTCGATCCCAAACAGGAAGTTTTCGACAACATGATAAAATGGCTGAACGCTCGACAGGCCGGCGTCAACCAGGCAAGAGCGGAATTCGGACAAAATAATGTCCGCGTCTATCATGCCGCCGAGGTCAATCGCGTCGTCACTTCCATGCTCAAAGGCAAGCCCAACATGGTCAACAAAGTTATCCCTTTCACAAACGTGGACCTGGTTAGCTATTCTTCATACGATTCAATATTCTCCGTTATCGAAAATAAGGGCAATCTGCTGGCCCCCGCAATCGATTTCATAAAGAAAAACCTCCCCCCAACCGCTGTGTTCGGCGACAACAGTGTTTATCTTGGCGAATTCGGCATCCCGGAAAACAACTTCTCCAAAGAACAGATCGAAAAGGTGCTCACTAATAGCGTCCAGACTGCTCTTGATAAAAATTGCCCCTACATAATTTATTGGCAGCTTTACTGCAACGAACCCAAACCGGGCGCAAAACTGCCCAGTTGGAATAATAACGATTATCGCGGTTTTTGGCTTATTCGGGCCGACGGAACCAAATGCTGGATTTATGACTACCTTTCCCGTT
This sequence comes from Sedimentisphaerales bacterium, assembly GCA_016934515.1. GTDB lineage: Bacteria > Planctomycetota > Phycisphaerae > Sedimentisphaerales > SM23-30 > JAFGSR01. The sequence goes on along the minus strand of JAFGSR010000139.1, from coordinate 7,953 downwards.
TATGCAAATCAAATTAAGAGTACCTCTGATAATTGCTTTTGTAGCGAGAGCGCGGGATTTTTTCGGCTCCCAAGGAGCGAAGAATCGAGCATATTGGTGAATATTCTCGGTTTTTCGCGACGCCGTCCAGACGGAAAAAATCTTACCAGCCGTCCGCCAGGACCCGCTCGCAGCCAAAATGAATTTTTAGAGGTTCCCTTAAGACCCATTTCCCTACACCGCCCCCGCCGCCACTACCGCAGCGACTCTCGCCCAGCCTGCTCCTGTAACAATTGTATCCACTCCCCGGGCTATCATGCTCTAGTCTCACTTACGTAACTTTGAGACTAAAATTTCTGTACCGGTGCCCCTTAACGTTATCCGCTCTAAGGGCAAATTCAATTCTTGCTGCATTATCTTCAATAACCTTGGCGTACAAAAACCACCTTGACACCTTCCCATACCCACCCGAAGCCGGCTTTTAAGCCCGTCCAGCGTTGTAACCGGGATAACTGAGCGCATGGCCTGCAGCACCTCATATTCGGTAACTTCTTCACACCGACATACCACTTGTCCGTAGCGATTGTCTTTTTCAATAAGCTGCTGTTTCTCTTCCGGGCTAACACTCGAAAACTTCGGTTTATATTCATTTTCCGCTTTGAAGTTCGTTTTCTCGCGAACATTCAGATATTCGGATATCTGCCCCGCCAGTTCTCGGGCTATCGACGGCGCCGAACTCAATCCTGGTGACTGTATCCCCGCCGCTTGAAAAAAACCTCTTATTTCTGTAGGCCCCAAAATAAAATCATTGCTGTCAGCTACAGCTCTTAATCCGGCAAAATTCGCGATTATTTTGCTTTCATCTATCGCCGGGCAGATCGCCTTGGTCTGCTCGAGTATATAACGCATTCCTTCTCGGGTAGTCGAAAAATCCTCCTTGTCGTCTATATCCTCTGCCGTTGGACCCAACAACAGATTTGTGTCAATAGTGGGAAGTATCCCGATGCCTTTTGACTTCTTTGTCGGCGCCGGATAGATCAGCCTGTTTACCGGACAACAGTTTTTATCAAACAGAAGGTACTGACCCTTTCTCGGTCTTATTTTGAAATCGGTAATCCCGGCAAATCGCGCAATCTCGTCTGCATATACTCCCGCCGCATTCACTACAACTTTCGTCTCGATAGCGCCGTTATCCGTTTTTACGATTTTCACTTGCCCCTCGTCTGTACTTATTCCGGTAACTTTTGTGTTCAGCTTGAGCTCAACACCGTTAATTACCGCGTTCTCCGCAAGGGCCACAACCGTCAAATGGGGCATAATATGACCCGTGGTGGGTGCATTAACCGCCGCGATTACCTCTGTAAGGTTAGGTTCTTCCGCTTGCAGTCTTTTTCTGTCGGTGATTAGCTCCAGTTCTGACACACCATTTTTAGCGCCTGTATCCATCAATTTTTCCAAAGATGGAATTTGCTCCTTGCTGCGCGCTGTCATCCAGGCACCAATTCTTACAAACGGAAATTTAAGCTCCTTGGCCCATTCCGTATAGAGCCGATTACCCGCAACATTATGTTTGGCTTTTAATGTGCCCGGCTGGGGATCGTTCCCGGAGTGAATCATCCCGTTGTTTGCCCTGCTGGTGCCTCGGCACACGTCACTTTCTTTCTCCAGCAGAATAATCTTTACCTCATACCTGGAAAGCTCGCGGGCTATCCCACAACCTATAATACCTGCACCTATTATCACCACATCTGCCTTAGCCACTCATACCTCACATTCAAAAAACTTTTTCACACTCTTTCACAATGTCTTTATGACTTCTTCCGGCTCCACCTTGGATAAAATTACCTCTATTTGAATATCCGCAACCAAAACCAAACTAAAGGTATCCAGGCCTTTCCCCCACGGCTAGCCTCTTAATCCACCCAGTCCAACCCCACCACAAAAAAACTCTTCCTGCCCGCACTCCTGCGCAACTGAACCAATTTATGCCTCCATCCTCGAAATCATCCACCAGGCATGATAGCATTATACCTAATTTAAATGTATAGGAATTTGTATTTCACTGTTTCCGAAAACCGCAGCGACCAACGGGAGCGGCGAAACTTCCTGTGGATCGCGGCGAATCCGGTCCAGCGAAAGCTGGTAATTTATCGGACTTTCTCAACACACCCCCCGGACACCCTTTTAAGCCCTTAAATCGAACTTTTGCAGTATTTTGCAGCATAATAACGAACAGGGAATTCTGCATTATAATTAAGATTTTCCTTGCATTACGCCGATTATAATATATGATTTACATATAGTGTAGTATGTGATTTACAAAATTAAGGACCCGTCATGATAAAAAGACAGCTTTCTGAAAAATTAGCAGAGGCCTCAAAAAAGTACCCCGTGCTTACAATTACAGGCCCCCGGCAATCAGGGAAAACCACACTGGCCCGTTACCTATTCAATGATTACCAGTATGTATCGCTTGAAGAACCGGATAATACCTTGATGGCCAAAGAAGACCCAAGGGGCTTTCTTGAACAGTTCACCGGCAATCTCATTATTGACGAAGCACAAAAAGCTCCCAAGCTTTTTTCTTATATCCAGACTATCGTTGATACTGTGGACAAACCGGGCAGGTTCATTCTGACCGGTTCTCATAATTTCCTGCTCATGGAAAATATTACTCAATCGCTGGCCGGCCGCTGTGCCATATTCCATCTTCTGCCCTTTAGTAAGGCGGAATTAATAGGCTCTGAACCTATCGACATTGACTTCCTTGACAATTTGAAAGCACCGACCGAAAAGAACAAAGCAGCCGACCTCTACGAAATGTTATTTACAGGTTTCTACCCGCGAATACACGACCGTAAATTAGAACCGCAGGAGTGGCTGCAGGATTACTTGCTCAGTTATATTGAGCGTGATGTCAGGCTGATTTCCAACATCGGCGACGTGGAAACCTTCCAGAGATTCATGGGCCTCTGTGCCGCCCGGTCCGGACAGATTTTAAATATCTCGTCCCTTGCCTCTGATTGCGGTATCACTTCAACAACAGCCAAAAAGTGGCTATCCATTCTCCAGTGCAGCTTTATCATCAAACTGTTAAGGCCTCATTACAGAAACTTCAATAAGCGACTCATTAAGAGTCCCAAGATATATTTTACTGATACCGGCCTGTTGTGCCACCTGCTGAAGATCCGTTCATCGGATGAATTACGTAAAAGCGACATGAGAGGACCGGTTTTTGAAACATGGGTGATCGATGAGTTCATAAAAAACTATTATAATCGCCGACGCGAACCGGACATGTTTTTCTGGCGCGATTCAAGTGCCCATGAAATTGATTTACTAATCAGCAAAGGCAGTGAACTGCTCCCCATAGGCATCAAATCCAGCCAGACTTTTAACAATAACCTGATCAAAGAGTTAAATTTCTGGCGCTGCCTTACGAATAATCCAAAACATCCCGGCGTTCTGATTTATGGTGGCGACAAGCTCCTTAATTTCAAAGGATTAACAATACTGCCCTGGACTTTGCTTTAGTAACTGTAGGATGGGCTTCAGCCCATGCTGTCCTTCTAATGAGGGAACAGTCTGTTTTATAAGCCCACTACTTTTCGGATTCTTTCGTCATTCGAATTTCGCCATTAAATCGTCATCTTGCCGCGGCGTAGCCATCGCGAAGCCGGGTCGAGCTTCTTAATTCGTCATTATCCATTCCGCCAGCTTTCATCAAACACCTTCCAAGCAACCAACCAGCTCCTTAACCGTCTTCATGTCGTGCGCGACAAGATAATCTCCAATCCCCTCCATAATCCGCACCAGACACCCCGGGTCCACTAACACATTCGTCCCCACCGCCACTGCCGACGCCCCTGCGATAATAAATTCCAGCGCATCATGCGCACAACATATCCCACCCATCCCGATAATCGGCACCCCCGCCGTCTGAGCCACCTCCCGATAAACCCTGCTAACCATGTGCACCGCAATCGGCCGTATCGCCGGACCGCTTAAACCACCCGTCCGCCCGCCCAGCACCGGCTGCCGCTTCTCCACATCAATCGCCATCCCCGTAAAAGTATTAACCAGACTCAACGCATCCGCACCCGCCTCCACCGCCGCCCGTGCCGTCACCGTTATATCCGTAACGTTCGGCGTCAGCTTCACTATCAAATACGTCTCCGGACACCGCTTGCGTATCGCTCCCACCAGTTCCGCCGTCGCCGCCGGATCCACCCCAAACGTAATCCCCCCCACCTTAACGTTCGGACAACTGACATTAATCTCCAGCCCGCTTATCGCTTCGATCCCGCTTAACTTCTCCGACACCGCTACATAATCTTCTAACGACCGCCCCGCCACATTCACAAACACCGGCACCGTCATCTTCTCCAGCAACGGCACCTTCTCCGCTAAGAACCGCTCCAGCCCCACGTTCGCCAATCCAATCGAATTCAGCATCCCCGACGCCGTCTCAAACGTCCGCTGCGGCAAATTACCCTCCCGCCCCTCCAGCGTAATACTCTTGGTCACAAACCCCCCTATCCGCGAAAGATCCACAAAATCTTTCAGCTCAAACGCATAACCACACGTCCCCGAAGCCGTCATCACCGGGTTCGCCAGCCGCACCCGCCCCAGCTCCACCGTCAAATCAACCTGTTTTTTTCCACTCGCCTCAACCATCAATCACCAATAACCTTCCGAACTTAACCGACTCTGCTTTAATCGTCTCAATCTTCCTTCTCTCATGCTTTTATTCCAACATTCATAATTCGCCTGGTGGCACCGCCAAGTACTCTGGGGGGTGGTCGATTTCATATCAACTTCCAAGGCAACCTGTCATGATCGCGGCAGCGGGCATCCAGTTTGTTTTGAAAATTTGGATTCCGGTAATTCGAATTTGTTCCTGTCGCGACGTGTCGCAGACACGGCGGATAGAATTTAGATATTAGTACTACAACGCTACATAATGACATTGCGGCAAAACATCAAAGCCCCAAAGGGGCGATATACAATAGCCCAGGGCATCGCCCTGGGTTACAGAAAAAAAAACCTTAAAGCCCTGAAAGGGCAACATTGCCGGGCGCATAAAAAACTGTAAATAAACAACTTGTCGCAAAATTCTTAACCACGCCTGAATATATTCCTTGAGCTTATCGTTCATAAAGAACATCTCCTTCACTCATAATTGTGTTTATAAAGGCTTGCGGCACAGACTTCCATCGCTGCACATCTGCATGAGTATAAAAAAGAATGTCTTTCGGCGTCTTGAACTCCGATAGCTGCAATCGAACTTCCAGCCCCCTCTTACAGCGCGGCAAATCCTTCTCCCGGTCGGAAATGACCAGTAAATCAATATCACTGTGCTCGTTCGCATCACCCCGGCAGTGCGAACCAAATAAAATAATCTTATCCGGCTGATACAATTGAACAATACGATCACGTATCATTGCAATCTCTTTATTCTCAATCATATCACCACCTCATCAAACCCGGCTCCACCGTCAAATCAACCTGATTGCTCCCGCTCGCCTTATTCATGAATTCCAATCGACTTTTTCCGCATCAAACACCGGTCCGTTCACACAGGTCAGTTTATATTTTTTCGACTCCCCTTCATCCGCCGCCCCCGCCTTCATCGCCACCACGCACGACTGACACACTCCAATCCCACAAGCCATATACGCCTCCATGCAAACCTGACACGGATTAACCTTTTCCCGCGCAAAAGCCGCCACCGCTTTCAACATCCCCCCCGGCCCGCACGCAAAAACCTCCGCCTCGGCCCATCCCTCGTTCCCCACCAAAAATTCCCGCCACGCTTCAACTACATTACCATGATATCCCATTGACCCGTCATCAGTTGCAATAATACTCGACGTGTTGCTCCGCGCAAATTGCTGCAAAACCAACTGCTTTTCCAGAGGTTTTTCCTCCTCATATTTATCCAACGCAAATTCACAGGCAAATTCCTCCCGACCCCGCGCCCCCGCCACCGCAACAATATCACGATAACCCTGCCCAGCTAACCGATCCGCCAAAAAATACAACGGCGGCAGCCCCACTCCCCCACCCACCAGAATCACCTTGGCATCCTTGCTCTCCGGCAACGTAAATCCATTACCCAGCGGACCTAAGAGATTAATCTGCTCACCCGGATTCCGTTGTGCCAGCCAGTTCGTCCCCGGACCAATCACGCTGTAAATTATCTGAAGGTACAATTTCTCCGAAGAACCAACCTGCGATGAATTCTCTAAATCATTACCACTGACAGGTTTAGACGCAGCCGAATCACTGAAAATCCCCGCGATGCTGAACGGCCTCCGCAACAACGGCGTCGGACAGCGATATTCATTTAAATCTCGGCAGGCCAAATTCACGAACTGACCAGGCTTCGCCTTTGCAAAACAAACCGCCGCCTTGTCGGTAACTTCCAGGTTCAGCGAAATGTTGTTTTTGCCAAACAGCGGCCTCTGCTCAACGATTTTCGCGACAAACTCACCACGTCTTACAAAATTATCAGGATTTGGAGCGTCATTTTTCATAAATCTCCCACATAATAGCAATTTTTCAGCCCAAAATCCCATAAAAAAACTTCCGAAACGGGGTAACCGCTTCGGAAGTGCGCCACGGCCAAGAAAAAATTAGGCTCAGGCCCGAAGGCTCAAACCCTAGCCGCATAATCCGTTAAATCCAAAGGAGGATCATTTTTCTACCTAAAGCATTCAAGGCAAGATACTTATGATACCGATGGAGGGTTGGTTTCCTTCCCGCAGGAAAACCAGATTGACCCGGCAAAGGATAGATTTTACTACTATGCCAAGTATAGCCGAAAGACTGGATTCTGTCAATTTTGGTCCGATAACGACACTCAAACCAATCAAATTCACAAGGTATTATCAATCAAAGATTTGCATTCCCCGAACAACAGGAACAAGCAAAAGCATCAACTGTTGGTTTTAATGATTTTCAGATGCAAAAGACTTGATGACAATGATTTATAAAATTTTTGCATCGGGCGGATTTTTTTTATTATCCAACGCCAAAATCAGCTCAATCTCACCGACGGGCCGGTTCATTTTCTGGGCAATGGCCACGGCAGACATGCCTGAGCGATGCATCTGTTGTATTTCCTGATTAATAACAGCGTTTTTAGATTCTTCAGAAGCGGCGTTTTGGAATTCTTCAGGATTATTTGAATCCTGCGAAAGAGTTTGCGAAGGGGCTGGTGAGGTATCGATTTTTTTCTGCTGGTGGAATTTTTCGGCGATATCTCGGAGAGATTCAGCAGGAGCGGGGCTTGATGATGGTCTGCCGGAAGGGTCGCGGGAGGGGTTGAGATGGCGATTTTGTGCGTTATTTTGGGGTACAGGGGTGTTTTCGAGGCGGGCGAGGGTTTGTTCGGCTTGATCGAGTAGAGCTTCGAGTTTGGCGATTCGGGTGTCGATCTGGCCATTGATCTGGCGGGAGAGGTCGGCTAATTGTGCCATGAGTTCGCCGATCTGGCTGTATATGTCGTGACCAGGCATGACTTTAGAGACTCTTTCGCTAACGGGCATAGAAGCAGAGCTTTGGCTGCGGGCGACGCGGCGTTGGGTTTTTCTCATAAGAAACATACCCAAAAGCAGTATTGCGCCAAAAAGGAGGAGCATTGGCCAGGGATAATCGGAAGGCGTTTCTTGATTTTGTGATTCCTGGGCAAGAATCTGTAAAGCTAGAATGTACAAAGACTTATCCTCTTTTATAAAGTGTCGAAAAACCAAGACTACCAGTATAACAAATCCGTGAGCAACCGACGTAGCTACAACTGGATAAAGAATTTATAACACAAAATCAGGAAAATTCAAAAGTTAATTTGGGGTAAGAGGTAGATGTTATGACGGCCCCAAAAATCTTAGGGCGGTCTAGCCGCAACCAAAACAAGAAATTTAACCATGAAGCTCATGAAGTTCGTGAAGAGATCAAAAATTCATAAGACGT
>JAFGSR010000138.1 GCA_016934515.1 Sedimentisphaerales bacterium | reverse complement strand
CTATCCAGATCATCCTGTTATCCTGTCAAAAATAATATTTATTCAGATAGACAGGATCAAAACAACCAACTTTTTTGGAGTTGAACCTAAAATTAAGACGAAATAACGTTGGTTGCTTTTACTTTCAATTGATCGGGGTGATTTGAATGGGCTTGGGGGCGTGAATCGGACGGTTTCGATAAGAATATCGCAGGTCCGATATTGCCGGGGTTAAGGAGAAAAAGAGGAATGAGCGGAAAGACCAAGATTTTTTTGGTTTTTTGGCTGATGTTTCTGGTGGTTGGCAGGGGCGGCCTCCGGGCGGGGCAGTGGTCTGAACCGAAACTGGTGCTGGAATGGGATTACGCGTTTGGTTACGGTATGCATCCTCATGTGTCTGGAAACGAGTTGACGATGTATTACGGGCGTATGAGTCATGCGGCAACGTGGGAGCTGGTGGAGACCTATCGCGATGATCCCAATAGCGAATTCACGTCGGAAAGAATTGTAACGGAGTTAGGCACGGCTCTTGATCCCTGGGTATCGTCAGATGAGTTGCGGATGTATTACACAGTAGAGGAACCTAATGGACTAAGATTGATTAAAGTTGCGAACCGTCCGAACACCTCGGCATTGTGGGAGCCTAACCGACCGATAACGGAAATTAACAGCGGAAGCGCAGGGTCTCCCTCCCTTACAGCAGATGAGTTGACCATTTTTTGGACAAGTAACAAAACTGACGGGGTGTACTCTATTTATAGTGCAACCAGAAGTTTAGTTAATGAGCTGTTTTCGAATATCACTGTAGTTAGTGAATTGGAAGCTGGTCTGAACCAGGTAGCTTGTCCGTCAGTAAGTCCGGACGGTCTGGTAATTTATTTTGCCGGCAATGACGGGATAAGTTTCGATATTTACCGGGCGAGTCGAACTTCTGCAGCGAATCCGTTTGGGAATGTTGTCAAGCTGGAAGTGATAAATCAGACCAGCACCGCTGAGCATCATCCGTATATTAGCTCGGACGGGAAAAGATTGTATTTCTGGAGCAATCGTAACGTGACGGGAAGCAGTATATGGATGTCACAGATGGAACCGACGACGTATCATGTGGATGTGGTTAACGGCAGCGACAGCAATGGCGGTTTGAGTAAGGGAGATGCGTTTGCGACTATTAACAAGGCGATAAATTCATCTGATGACGGTGATATGGTGTTGGTGTGGCCGGGGGTTTATCCGGAAAAGGTGAATTTTGACGGAAAAGCTATCGAGGTTCGCAGCGCCGCTGACGCAGCGGTGATTGAGATTATTAATGACGATGGCGTTTCATTTTACAGCGGGGAAGGGGCGGACAGCGTTTTGCGGAATTTTGTGATTCGCAACTGTGATCTGGGGATTTTTTGCGTAGCCAGCTCGCCGACTATTAGTTTTGTAACGGTGACCGGCAATGAATTTGGTATTGAAGGATACGGAGGAGCGAATCCCAACATCAACCATTGCATATTCTGGGGTAATCAATACGGCGATTTGTATAATTGCCAGGGGCAGTACAGTTGTATCGAAGCGGGAGATGCCGGGGTGGGCAACATTAGTCTTGATCCGTTGTTTGTCGATCAGAACGGGGGTGATTTTCATTTGCGGTCCCAGTGTGGTCGTTATGATGCAACGAGCGGGAAATGGGTACTGGGTACTCAAGCCAGCCCTTGTATTGATGCGGGAAATCCGGCCATAAATCCCGAAGCGGAACGGATGCCCAATGGAGCCCGGGTGAATATGGGGGCATATGGCAACAGTAGCTACGCGAGCAGGAGTGAATGGCCGACGAAGGGGGATTTTAACCGTGATGGGATTGTGGATCTGGTAGATGTATCGTTGATGCTTGAGCAATGGCTGGACCTGGCGGGGGAGTGGGCCGGTGATTAATCAGGTGCATAAAACGATTTAACACGTCAGAAATCGATCTTAAGCCCCTTAATTTCCAATTTATTAGGGGTAGAACTGTCATTACCCGCTATTCCTGCTGTACTAGTATGTATTCCGGAGTTTGATATATAGACCGATAAAATCTATTGCCGTAAATCTATGTATTTGATACAATTAAAAGGCTTGTTTCTTGAAATCTTTTTGTCCGGTAAAGAAAGTGGAGCAAATCGACAGGTCAGGACAACTCTGGAAATGAATGAAAAATGTCATGGATTCAGCTTGGTTGAGCTGCTGGTAGTGGTGGCTATTATAGGGTTACTGGTGTCAATTATGATACCGGTACTGGGGGCGGCGCGAACACAGGCGCGCTATACGCTGGGCATGAATAATCAGCGTCAGATTGTTTACGGGGTGGATTATTATGCAACGGATAACCGGGATTTTTATCCGGAATCAGTAGCAACGATAGGAATTGACGGTCAGGACTGGAACTGGACCGAGCCGATGATGCTGACGGGGTATCGGGCGCGCAGCCCCCGGCTGAAGCGTTCTATGAGTGCTTATCTGGGTAAATACATCAGGAATCCAAGCATAATGTTTTGTCCCAGCAGTCCGCAGGAGCATAAATATTTGCGGGAGGCGTGGCAGGAGCAGGAAAACTGGGATAATCCGGATACAAATCCTTATCTTGATCCGCTTTCGGGAACGTACTGCTTTTTCTGGAATTACACTGGTTACCTGGAAAATCGGGGTCGGCGGTTTTATGGACCGCATCGGCAATCGGGCAGTAAATACGAAGGTACGCTTTTGGTAAGTGATTATTTTGGTTTTGATCACTGGCGTAGTCCGGAGGCATACGGCTCGTGCCATCAGTTTAATGGTGCCGAGATCACCGTGGAAACTCCGCTTTCATCGGCCTACTGGTCGAGAACGGAAAGGCAGGCACAAGTCGGGCTGGACAGTGTTACTATCAAATTATATTGTGGATTTGTTGACGGACACGTTGGAATTTTTTCATCGGGGCAGGTTGAGCCCATGCGGGTATCACTGACGGCAGACGGGGCAACGCCCTATCCGGAGGGAGTGGGGCCGGGGATTTTCTATCTGCCCAATGATGGAATATAACGAGATTTTTTTTAAACGGTCTGGCTGGGGTAGGGTGTTTCGTCGGAGATTACTTTAAGATCTTTCAAGGCGTTAAACGCGGCCAGTTGTTCGGCTTCTTTTTTGCTGGGTCCCCAGCCGCTGGGGTAGCGGTGCGAATTGATCAGGACGCTGATTTCAAAGCACTTGCTGTGGTCGGGTCCCTTTTCGTCGAGCAGTTCATAAGTGGGGGTGGTTTCGAGGGTGTGCTGCGCGTACTGTTGGAGCATGGATTTGAAATTTCCCTGGTGCTGCCGGGCATCGGCCTCGTCCAGCAGCGGGCCGAAGAATTTAAGGATGAAATCGAAAGCGGCTTTTTCACCTCCATCGATGTAAATAGCACCGATAATGGCTTCGACGGCAGCGGCGTTGCAGGAACTGGGGAGTTTGCGGGTGTTACTCATGCCTTTGCCAACGCGAAGGAACTTGTCGAGATGGATTTCACGAGCGATTTTGGCACAAGTTCGGCGGGAGACGATCATGCTTTTGATTTTGGTCAGTTCGCCTTCGAGGTATTCGGGAAAGCGTTCAAAAAGCTGGTGGCAGATACACATACCGAGAATGGCGTCGCCGAAGAATTCAAGCCTTTCGTTACTGCCGATCCGGGCGTTAGCGGCGGAGGAGTGGGTGAGAGCTTTTTCGAGCAGATCAAGGTCTTGAAAATTGTAATCAATGCATTTCTGGCACTGTTCAAGCGAAGGATTCCGTGCGGCCATGATAAAAACCAACTTATCCAGGATTTAGCCAGCCGAGGACGAAAAGGGCTTTGCCGAACTGACTTGGGATGGCAAGCTAGGCAGAAGCCATTTTCGTCATGGGCCAACAGTCATTTATTAAACCATCACCAATGTAATTTTACTAAATTAACGGTAATTCGTCAAGGTGTCTTGACCGATCAGAGGTCCGAAGTGAGATATTCAGGGCCAAAAACCAAGCGGCAAGAAAGCTCCAGCGGGACGGAACAGTTTTAAGGTGTTTATTGGAAAGAGTTTATGATTTTTCCGTAATAGATCATTTGTACAGCACCCGGTTTGAGCTAATTACTTGAATTGTCGGTTAGGGGGATATAAAGTGGATGGTTTATATGAATTGAGTGTATTGTGGAAAATCCTGTGAATTTTTTAAGCAGGCTTGAGAAAGGCGTGAAAAGGTGATACGAGCAAAATTAAGCGTTTTGATAGTCGGATTGGTTTTTTGTCTGTTTTGCCTGGGGGCTGTGCAGGGGGCAGCGGACGAAACTGAGTTTGATAAGACACGTTATATTGGTGTCGATGAGCTTGAACGGGGAATGCAAGGTTACGGCCTGACGGTTTTTCAGGGCAGCAAAATCGAGAAATTCGATGTTGAAGTGGTCTCAGTAATGCGGAACTACCAGCCCAAGGGTAACGCGATACTGATCCGCTGTCACGATAAGCGGTTTGATATTGCCAAGATGGTTCAGGGAGTGAGCGGATCGCCGGTTTATTTTAAGGGGCGTCTGGCCGGGGCGATGGCGTTTGGGTGGATAATGAGCGAGGAGCCCTTGTATGGGGTGACGCCGATTCGGGAGATGCTGCAGGTGCGGCGTAGCGGGAAACTGGAAAAGCCGGTTGAGGGGGCGGCGGTATCGGGGCAAAGTCGGGCCGATCGGGCTTTTTATCAGAATATGATGCGGGAGAAGCTTTTAAGCGACGAAGAAGTTCGCTTGCTGGCGGAGCAATCGGGGCTGGCACGTAAGTCTGGATCAGACTCGAATACGATGGGAATGGGAATGCTGCCGATAGGGGTTTCGGTAAGCGGATTGAGCGGCAGTGCTATAGCAGCTTTGCGGAGCCATGTGCCGGGGCTGGCGTTTGAGGTAACAGGCGGCGGCAGTGGGTCGATTGGGCTATCAGGTGCAGGACAGGATGGGCCCCAAGCTGGGGCAGGACAACAAGATAAGGTTGACGAAGAAAACGATCCAGTGTTTGCCCCAGGCGGGATGCTGACAATTCCGTTAATGCTGGGTGATATCAACGGGCAGGTTTCAGGGACCATAACCGAGGTGGTGGGCGATGAGATTTTTGGGTTCGGACATGCCTGGCGCGGCGAGGGTCCGGCACGCTGGCCTCTGGGACGGGGTTTCGTGCACACCTTTGTCAGTCGCAAAGACGCGTCTTTCAAGCTGAGCAACACGATGGATGTGGTGGGTGTCATTCGAACGGACGAATCCAAGGGGGTTTACGGACGAATTGGCGAAAAAGTGGAGATGGCGGATGTTGACGTGGAAGTGGAATGGCTCGATACGGGTACGCGGGAAGTGTTTCATACGAAGATTGCGCGGGAGCAGACAATCGGAGCGCTGCTAGCTTCCACAGCGGTATTGGGTGCGATGCTGCAAAGGGGTGAGCTGGCCCGGGAACACACGATTTATTACGGTATGGATATGGATTTTGACGGGATGGAGAGTATCAGTTTTGAGAATGTTACATCGGGAGCGTTCACGGCTGAAATATTTGATGAATTGGCTGGAACAATGAAAGCAGTATTGCAGAATCCCTGGGAAGAGGTTCAGTTGCGACGGTTGAAAGTTCATGCCAAATTAGCGACCCATGACAGCATGGAGGTTATCAAGTCGGTGCAGACAGGCCGGAGAGTGTTTGAACCGGGCCAGGAGATGCAGGCGCGGGTGGTTTTGGAACCTTTGCGTGGTGAGGATCGGGTGGTTAATGTTTCGCTGAAATTGCCGGCGGATATCGTTGAGGGTAAATACCGGGTAACCGTCGGGAGTTCGCATACCTATCGCCAGCTTTTATCGGCCGCTCAACCCCAACGATTCACGGTTTTTAAGGTGTCGGATGTGCAAAGAGCGTTGCAGGAGCGGTTGTCTGTTCGGCGGGATCGGCTGTACATGAGCACCACGCTTAAAGGGTCCGGCCTGGCGATTGAGAATGATTGGCTGGACGATTTGCCGGGCAGCCGCCGAATGCTGCTGGAGGATGAGTCCCGGACGGTAATGTCGTCGGAATTTCGGCCGTTTTTGAGTTCCGCAACCAAAGTTGAGGCCGTTACCGTGGGACAGGCGGTCTTTGAAATCGAAGTTCGGCGTTAAATCGGCAGCAGTGTATTTTTTTACTGATATTCAGGTTGCAAACGGCAGAAAAAGGGGGAAACCTTAATTAGCTGTAATCCTTTTATTTACAAGATCTTAAAGCCTGATGGGGCGGGATTTTTTGCCTGATTTTGTTATAAAAGCCCAGAAAAGGATTTTTGGGCGAACTGCGGCGCATCCGGTACGTATAGATATTTGTAAAGCAAACAGAATTGAACGTCATTAAAAAGGAATATTACTTCATTACCAAAGTTCTCCTACACACACTGATTTTGGAATAAGACGAATAAAAAAGTTCGTCGAAAATCTAAGCCTCCTCCTCCTTTTACAGCCCACCGCTTAAACTTAAGCGGTGGGCTGTTTGGGTTATACAGACGTCATGGCGAAAATTTGGGGGCAAAGAATAAACGGGGAGAGAATAAACGGGGGCTGAATAAACCGGGTGAGTAATTTAGCGGGTGGCTGATGGCGGAGGGGACAATTGCAATCGTACAACAAAACTGATAGAGTTTGCTTGGAGCGAATTCATCGTAAGGAAAGCAAGATCAGGGAAGTGAAGGTGCGGTTATGGCGAGAATCGGATTTGTGGGTGGGGGGAAAATGGCGGAGGCGTTAATCGCAGGGATCTTACAGGGATCGGTGGTTCAGCCGGGTGAAATTATCTGTAGTGATGTGCTCGGTCAGCGGCGCGAGCTTCTGCGGCAGAAATACGGGATTGAAGTGACTGATGACAACGGGGTGGTTTTTGATGAGGCGGAGATGGTTTTTCTGGCGTTTAAGCCACAGGGATTCCCGACGGCGATTGAGGGATTGAAGTCACGGGTGCAGCCGGGGCAGGTATTTATCTCAATTTTGGCGGGGGTGCGGCTGTCGAAGCTTCAGGAGCATTTGGGACCGAAAGTGGTGCGGATGATGCCGAACACCGGATGCCTGGTGGGGCAGATGGCGGCGGGATACACAGCGGCCCAGCAGGTCAGTCAGGAGGAGCTGGATGCGGTTCGGCCTCTGCTGGAGTGCGCAGGAACAGCAGTGCAAGTCAGTGAAGCTGAGTTGGACGGGGTAACGGGATTGAGCGGATCGGGTCCGGCGTTTGTGGCTTATTTGATCGACTGTTTCACCGCGGCAGGAGTCAAAGCTGGGCTGACGCAGGCCCAGGCTGCTGATTTGGCGGTGGAGACCTTCGCAGGAACAGCCAAACTGCTCAAGCAGCAACAAATGCAGCCCAGCGAATTGATTGAGATGGTTTCGTCGCCTAACGGAACGACGGTGGCGGGGCGGGAGATTCTGGAAGCGTCGGACGTTGCGGAAGTGATCGAGCGGACAATTTTACGAGCCGCCCAACGCAGCAAAGAACTGGGGGCTCAGCAGTAACGGATTGGGGATTTTTTTTCGGTTTACCTGGGTAAATTCAGCTTTGCCTCTGAGCACAATTTTGGTGATTGAATGGATCAGGATTCAGCAGGAATAATAATGTTTGTTTGGTTCGCGGTCAGTTTGCTCCTGCTGGCGGGCTGGTGGCTGCGAATCGGTAAGGAAAAGGGGGGATTCGGCCAAAGTTGCCCCAAAAAGCACTGGCTGAGTATTTTTGATGTGGGGCTGGTGGGACTGGTTTATGTCGGCACAAATGTTTTGCTAAATCACTTTTTTGGAGCAAATGACCCGTCGGCCCGGGAACAATTAAACAACAGAACCCTGGGAGGATTGATCGGCTGGCAGTTTTTGATGGCTGGGATAATCTTGCTGGTGGCAAAATGGCGGTTTGAAGCGGGATTAAGGGGATTTTGGGGAAAAGCGACCCAACTGAAACGGACGCTGCTGCTGGCGGGAGTTTATTTTATTGCCGCAACGGGGCTGACCCTGTTGACGCTGGAGGTGACGGTTTGGATATGTCAGTGGTTTGGGTACGAACAGGTACAGCGGCATGTGCTCCTGGAGATGCTCAGTGATAATCCACCGTTATTGACTAAGGTGCTGCTGGTGCTCAGTGCCGCGGTGGGGGCGTCGCTGATGGAGGAACTGCTGTTCAGGGGGATTATTCAGAATTTTTTGGTGGGATTCGTTGTTCATGGGCGGAAACCGGTGGCAGGCCCAAATCCTGAAGCCGACGGACCAACAGAGCTACTGAACAAGGGTGAACTTTGGCAAACCGGCAGGTGGATTGGGATAATGATGACGTCGGTTTTGTTCGCCATTACCCACAACGATCCGCAGCATATGCCGGCATTATTTGTTTTGGGTATGTTTCTGGGTTATCTGTATGAAAAGCACGGAAATCTGCCGGCGGTTATCCTGGTGCACGGCCTGTTCAACAGTATGGCGGTGATTGGGACATTGTCGCAGAACGGGGGATAGGTTGAACTGGGGGTGGTTTTTTGGGCAGGCGGGGTAAATTTGGGGGATTAATTTTAACAACCACCAAAATTATTTCCCGGTTGAAATTGTCCGACTACCCGAAAATCATAACTTTAAGTACCTTTCTTTAAAGACTTTATATGTTTTACAACTGGTTAGTTTCCTAGTTAAAACACGGGTGGAATCAGCAAATTAGTGTTTTTTTGGGGTGCCGGTTTGACTTTGCTAATAGTCGGACCAATAAACTCTCATATAGTATTTTTGGCTACTTAGTGCGGATTTGCAGAGCTGTTTTTTGAAAAAGCAAATTATTTGGGTTTACCATTAAAAAGCAATATGACAGGTCGAATCCGAAAAGGATGACTGCTATGAATTTATTTCGGCAAAACACTGATTACGCGTTGCGGGTAATGGTGAATCTGGCCCAGCGGTGGCCGGGCCGGGCGGTTTCGGCGCGGGTGCTGGCCCAGGAGGGTGAGGTGTCTAACCAGTTCACCTGCAAGATATTGCAGCAATTGCATGAAGCCAATCTGTTGATCAGTTGCATGGGTCCCAAGGGCGGTTATCGGTTGAGTCGCCCGCCCGCAGCAATCACTATGCTGGATGTCATTTGTGCGGTGCAGGGGCCGATTTGTGTTAATAAATGCATGGTAGGCCCAGACGGGTGTCCGAGGCAACACCACTGTTTCATCAGTTTAAAAGTGGCGGAATTGCAGAATACTATTGAGAACTATCTGGACAACGTTACACTCGATGAATTAGCCCATCGGTCAGTCAGCTTGTCAGAAGTAAACGTAAATCTTAATGCATCGGATCGATTCGCTGCAGAAGGATAAAATCGGAATATTCTTGTTATGGAAATCTATTCGTTAGTGGTGCTTTTTTAAGTTAAGGAGTTTTTCAGATGAACATGTTTTGTTATCAATGTGAACAAACCGCCCAAGGGACCGGTTGCACAGCTCATGGCGTTTGCGGCAAGGATCCGGAAACAGCGGCGTTGCAGGATTTGTTGATATACGCGAGCAAGGGAATTTCGATGTACGCGCATCGAGCCCGTCAACTGGGCAGTGTGGATCGGGATATTGATGTGTTTGTTATAAAGGCGTTGTTTACCACCGTGACCAATGTCGATTTTGATCCCAAGCGTTTGGCACAGTTGCTTGATGAAGCGGCGCAAATGATACAAAAGGCCGGGAAACTTTATGAATCGGCGTGTGAGCAGGCGCAACGGCAGCCGGAAAAGTTATCCGGACCGGCAAACTGGCTGGCGGCGGAGGGCATCGACGGGCTCATTAACCAGGGTGAGGCGGTTTCGGTACAAAAACGAATTGACGCATTGGGAGAGGACATCGCCGGTCTGGAAGAGCTGATTACTTACGGACTCAAGGGAATGGCAGCTTACGCGGATCATGCCCAGATTCTGGGAGTGGAAGATGAGCAGGTGTATGGTTTTTTCCATGAAGCCCTGGATTTTCTGGCAGTGGAGAACCGCACCGCCGATGAATTGTTGCCCATGGTGCTCAAGGTCGGTGAGGTTAATTTAAAGGTGATGGAAATGCTCGACAAAGCCAACACCGACGCTTTCGGTCATCCGGAGCCCACGGAAGTGAAGGTTACCGTGGTCGCCGGTAAAGCAATTTTGGTATCGGGCCACGACCTCAAAGATCTGGAAGAACTGCTCAAACAAACCGAAGGAACGGGGATTAATGTTTACACCCACGGCGAGATGCTGCCGGCGCTGGCATATCCGGGGCTGAAAAAGTATCATCATCTGGTGGGCAATTACGGTGGGGCGTGGCAGGACCAGCGACAGGAATTCGATAACTTCCCCGGCGCGATATTGATGACAACCAATTGCATCCAGAAACCCAAGGGCAGTTATCAGGATCGGATATTTACGTCGGGACTGGTGGCCTGGCCGGGCGTGCAGCACATTGAAAATCACGATTATGCTCCGGTAATCGAAGCCGCTCAGGCGGCGGAAGGTTTTGTGATTGACGAAAAGCCCAAAACCATCACAATTGGGTTTGCCCGGAACACGGTGATGTCCGTGGCCGATAAGGTTATCGAAGCGGTCAAAGCCGGACAGATTAAGCACTTTTTCCTGATCGGCGGCTGCGACGGCGCCAAGCCCGGACGTAATTATTACACCGAACTGGCCCAAGCAGTACCGGACGATTGCATAATTCTGACGCTGGCTTGCGGTAAGTATCGTTTTAACAAAATTGATTTCGGCGATATCGGCGGAATTCCGCGGCTGCTCGATATCGGTCAGTGCAATGACGCTTATTCCGCTATTCAGATTGCGGTAGCGTTGGCGGGAGCTTTCAAGTGCGGCGTCAATGATCTGCCGTTGTCGATGGTATTGAGTTGGTACGAACAAAAAGCGGTTTGCATTTTGCTGACGCTGTTGCACCTGGGTATCAAAAACATCCGGTTGGGGCCGACACTGCCGGCGTTTGTCAGTCCGAACGTACTGGATATTCTGGTAGAAAAATTTGATATCAAGCCGATTGGCACCGTGCAGGAAGACCTGAAAGCTATGCTGAGCTAACGCTACGAAAATGCTTAGTGAAAATTGAATCTCTATCTTAATATTCTTACAGGAGCCGACACAATGAGCCGGGAACTTAAAAACGGAATTTTTTTTGTTGGGGCGCTTGATCGGGAACGGACGCTCTTTGACGGGCTAATCCCTTTACCGAACGGGACCAGTTATAATTCGTATCTGGTCCGGGGCAGTGAAAAAACCGCTTTAGTGGACACGGTGGAACCGGACAAAACAGCGGTCTTGCTGGGCAATCTCGAAGAACTGGGAGTTGACAAGATTGATTACATCATCAGCCATCACGCCGAACAGGATCATTCCGGTGCCATTCCCGAAATCCTGGCACGGCACCCCCAGGCTCAGGTGGTGACAAATCCGAAATGCCAAAAACTGCTGATGAGTTTGCTTGAAATTGATGAGAACAGAATTGTCACGGTCGCTGACGGTGACACGCTTTGCCTGGGGGACAAGACATTCAGGTTTTTTTACACGCCCTGGGTGCATTGGCCGGAGACCATGTGCAGCTATCTGGAAGAAGACAAGATCGCATTTACGTGTGATTTTTTCGGTTCGCACCTCGCTAGCGACACTTTGTTCGTCAACAATGAACAACAGGTGCAGAATGACGCCAAAAGATATTTCGCCCAGATAATGATGCCGTTTCGGATGCAGATACGGAAAAATCTGGAAAAAATCAAAGCTCTGCAAATCGACCTGATCGCGCCGAGCCATGGCCCGGCTTACGATAAGCCGCAAATGATTATCGACGCCTATAGTGACTGGATCAGCGATTCAGTGAAAAATCAGGTAGTGCTGCCTTACGTTTCGATGCACGGCAGCACCCAAAAAATGGTTGATTATTTTTCTCAGGCGCTGGCCCAACGTTCGGTCGCGGTCCAGGCGTTCAATTTGGTCGAGGCTGACATTGGCGAGTTGGCAATTGCGCTGGTGGACGCCGCCACGGTGGTTATCGGTTCGCCAACCGTGCTCACCGGTCCGCACCCCGCTGCAGCCCAGGCGGCGTTTCTGGTAAATCTGTTGCGGCCCAAAACAAAATTCCTCTCGATCATCGGCTCCTATGGCTGGGCCGGCAAAACCGTTGAACAACTAAAGGAAATGATCTCGCGACTACAGGTGGAGTTTCTCGAACCGGTGTTGGTGCAGGGGCGACCCAAAAAACAGGACCTCGAGGCCCTGGACCAACTGGCCGATACGATAGTGCAAAAGCATCGGGAAATCGGTATAATTTGATAAAACAGATGAATGAAGTTTGAAATATTGTAAAAAACAACACGAAAGGAAATTATTATGGCAGTCAAATTAGGGATTTACAAATGCGAAATGTGCGGAAATATCGTTGAGGTTATCCATGCCGGTGACGGTGAACTGGTGTGCTGCGGCAAACCGATGGTGCAGTTGAAAGAAAACACCGTTGACGCCGCTAAGGAAAAACATGTGCCGGTCATCAAAAAAATTGACGGCGGGTACAAAGTCAGCGTCGGCAGCGTCGCCCATCCCATGGAAGAAAAACACTATATCGAATGGATTGAACTGATGGCCGACGGCAAAACTTACCGACAGTTTTTGAATCCCGGCGATGTCCCCGAAGCGGTCTTCATGGTCGAAGCTGACCAGGTTACCGCACGGGAACTGTGCAATATACATGGCCTGTGGAAAGGTTAATAAAAACCAAAGCCTCGGCCTGAACGGGGTTTAGAATTCACACGAAAGAGTAGGTGAAAAATGATAAGCAAAAAACTTTTAGATGCAATCAACGAACAAATAAATGCGGAATATTACTCCGCGTATTTGTATCTATCTATGTCAGCCTGGCTCGAAGCCGAAAATCTGCCCGGGTTTGCCAATTGGATGCAGATGCAGAACCGGGAAGAAACCATGCACGCCACCAAACTTTACGACTACATTCTCGAACGTGGCGGGCGGGTTCAACTAAAAGCCATCGACGCGCCGCCGACAAAATGGGATTCTCCCCTGGCGGTGTTCGAGGAAACCCTCAAGCACGAGCGGAAAGTCACTGCGTTGATAAATGATCTGATGAATCTGGCAATCGCCGAAAAAGACCATCCAGCCACCATTTTCCTGCAGTGGTTTGTCTCCGAACAGGTCGAAGAAGAAAGTTCCGTGGAAACCGTCCTGCAACAATTGAAAATGATCCAGCAGGCTCCGGGAATGGTCTTCATGATGGACCGCGAGCTGGGTCAACGTTCATTCACTCCTCCGGCTGACTCTGCTGATTAAACAGCTTGGCGTTATCTAACAATGTTTCAAAACTGAATACCTGTATTTTTTACGGGTGTTCAGTTTTTTGTGCGCCAGCCACCCCCGCCCACAGTGTAGAATCAGCTTTTCAGGCGGTTTTTGGGTGACATCAGAGGCCGATTGCGTTATTATGCTCGCTGATTTCCAGAGGTCCGCGTTTCAGCCAGGGTCGGCTGTAACGTGAGTCCTGACAAAGGCTTGTGTTTTTTGGAGAATTTAGTGACTAACAATGTAATGGAAAAGGCGGTGATTCTGGCACGGGGACTCGGAACCAGAATGCGAAAAGAGGATGAATCGGCTGTGATGTCCGAGCAGCAATCAGAAGTAGCCAACACCGGGCTCAAAGCCATGATT
This sequence comes from Sedimentisphaerales bacterium, assembly GCA_016934515.1. GTDB lineage: Bacteria > Planctomycetota > Phycisphaerae > Sedimentisphaerales > SM23-30 > JAFGSR01. The sequence goes on along the minus strand of JAFGSR010000138.1, from coordinate 9,979 downwards.
CCGATAGATCGGCCCTTTCTGGATTACGTCCTGCACGATCTGGCTGATGCCGGTTACAAAAAAATCTGCCTGGTAATCGGGCCCGAACACGATAACGTGCGGGAATATTACCGGGAAATAGTTAAATGCTCGCGGTTACAGATTGATTTTGCTGTGCAAGCCGAACCCCTCGGAACCGCCGACGCAGTGGCCGTGGCAGAAGACTTCGCCGCGGGCGATCCCATCCTGGTGATTAATTCCGACAATTATTATCCCACCGAAGCTCTACTGGGGCTGCGGCAATTGCAAAACAACAACGGCCTGGCAGCTTTCGAACGCGACGCCATGCTCTCCGGCAGTAATATTCCCGCCGATCGAATCACCCGGTTTGCGGTGATTCACCTGGACAACGACGGATTCATGACCCGGATAATTGAAAAACCCGACGAAGAAACCATAAATTCACTGCCCGAACCGATCTGCGTGAGCATGAACTGCTGGCGTTTCGGCCCGGAAATCTTCACCGGCTGCCGTTCCATCAAACCCTCCCCACGCGGCGAGTTGGAAATCACCGACGCGGTCCAGTATTGCATCGATACCTTAGGGTGCAAATTTGAGGCACCCATCTACAAAGCGCCGGTTCTGGACATGTCTTTTCGCTCTGATGTGCCGTCGATAACCGCAAAATTAAAAGGTAAAGAGGTGAATCTATGAGTTTTGCTCTTAAAATTGCCGATTTGGCTGATCGAAACACCGTGTTGAAAATGCTGCTCGCCGGCGGACTGAGTTCCCCAGCCGCCGATGCTAAAGCTGATTTGTTTGTGCAATCCGCTCAGGCTCTTTTGCAGGCGGGACGCCGAAACGACCATCCGGCATGTGCGTTTTTTGTGCCGGGCCGGATTGAGGTTCTGGGCAAACACACCGATTACAACGGCGGCCGCAGCGTCGTGGCCACCGCCGAAAAGGGCTTTTGCCTCGTTGCCGCCCCTCGCACAGACGCCCAGGTTAACATCACCGCCCCCGCTATGAACGAAAAAAGCGAATTCGAAATTGACACCGAACTGACCCCGACTATGGGCCACTGGAGCAATTACCCCATGACCGTCGTGCGCCGGCTGGCACGGAATTTCCCCGGCAAACTCTGCGGCGCCGATGTCGCTTTCAACAGCGACCTGCCCCCGGCGGCAGGAATGAGCAGCTCCAGCGCCATGATGATTTCCTTCTTTCTCGCGCTCAACAAAGTTAACCAACTTGATGAACGCGAAGAATACACCAACAATATCGATTCCAAAGAGTCACTCGCCGGCTACCTGGGCACCTGCGAAAACGGTCAGAACTTCGGCACCCTTCTCGGCGACAAGGGCGTCGGAACCTTTGGCGGCAGCGAGGACCACACCGCAATCCTTTGCGCCCAGCCCAACAAACTCAGCCAGTATTCCTATTGCCCCGTTAATTTCGAACGCTTCATCGAAGTGCCCACCGGCTACATCTTCGCCATCGCCGGCAGCGGCGTCGCAGCCGAAAAAACCGGAGCCGCTCGGGAAAAATACAATCGCGCCTCTCTGCTGGGTTCAGCCGTCGTGAAAAACTGGAACCAGGCCACTCACCGAAACGATTCCCATATCGCCGCCGCCCTGGCTTCCGGCCCCGACGCCCTGACCAAAATGAGAGAAATCCTCAAAAACGCCAACCACAACGAATTCACCGCCCAGGAAATCTCCACCCGTTTCGAACATTTTTACGCCGAAAGTGGTGAGATTATCCCCGCCGCCGGCGACGCTCTCAACGCCGCCAACGATTCCTTAAGCGCCGCCAACATCGAGGAATTTGGCCGACAGGTGGACCGCTCCCAGGAACTGACCGATACCCAACTGGGCAATCAGGTCCCCGAAACCATCTTCCTCGCCCAAACCGCCAGGAAAATCGGCGCAGTAGCAGCCTCAGCCTTCGGCGCCGGCTTCGGCGGCAGTGTCTGGGCTCTGGTAACAACCGATCAGGCAAAAAATTTCCTGCAAAACTGGGCAAAACAATACCAAAAAGCCTATCCGACAGAATTTTCCCAACAAACCTTCTTCCTCACCCACCCGGGACCGGCAACTTTTGAATTGACCTGAGCTGCCCAATACCGTACCCTTTTACTAGGATTTCGAGTGTTAATCGAATATTTTTGCTGAAAATGAACCAGCGAGCAAACTTAGAATAAATGGAAATTGTTGGGTGGCCCGTGCCCACCAATTTAACAAAGGAAAAGATATGTCAGCAGACATCTGGATTTTGGCAATTACCGCTGCAGGGATCGGCTTTACTCACACACTTTTCGGGCCGGATCATTACCTGCCTTTCATCATGATGTCGGTTGCCCGAAAGTGGTCCCGAACCAAAACCATGTGGATCACCTTCCTCTGCGGCTTGGGGCACATCGGCAGTTCCGTTGTCCTGGGTTTGATCGGGGTGGCCACCGGTGTCGCGTTGTCTAAACTGGAATTGTTCGAGTCTCATCGCGGCGATTGGGCTGCATGGGGGTTGATAGTTTTCGGCCTGCTCTATTTTGTCTGGGGCGTCCGACGGGCGGTGAAAAATAAACCTCACACCCATTTCCACACCCACGCCGACGGCGACCACCACGCCCACAAACACGTTCACCATGAAGAACACACCCACGTCCATGCCGAATCCGAAAAACCCAGCATCACCCCGTGGGCTTTGTTTGTCATTTTCGTACTCGGTCCCTGCGAACCACTGATCCCCATATTAATGTACCCCGCCGCCAAGCATAGCCCCGCGGGGATGGGACTGGTTACTTTGGTTTTCGCCGTTACCACCATCGGCACCATGATGACCGCCGTGCTGCTGGCAACCTCCGGAGCCAAAAAACTGCCCACCGCTAAAATCGAACGGTACACCCACGCCCTGGCCGGCGGTACAATTTGTCTTTGCGGTTTGGCCATTGTGTTTCTGGGACTCTAATCCATGCTAATCCTGATTAGCCCGGGATTATCAGCGGCCAACGCAAACCAAAAAGGTTTTTCTCAGCCCTTTCATGGGTGCGGTATTTAGAATTGTCTAAATTAACTGACAAGCAAATTGCTGAATATCTCCAGCGCAGCTACACCGCTACTGACGGCCTGTGGTTCATGAAGGTCGAAGACCAGTTCAACTTTGAAACCGCTTTGGAAATCGACCGGCAGGTCTGGCAGATCGTGCCCAAAATCCAGGCGCGCAAACTCAAATCCCTGCTCAAACTTGAACGCGGCATCGACGCCCTGCTTCAGTGCTTCTCTGCCAAACTGGAAATTGACGGCTTCGAGTTTAACACCGAACTCCTCGAACAAAATCAGGGCTTTCGGATTAACATTAACAAATGTCCCTGGCACGAAATCTTGGTAGCTTCCGGACGTGAAAAACTTTCCCGAAAAATCGGCGACTGCATCTGCCCCGCGGAATATTCCATTTGGGCACGGGAGTTTGGCGAAAATATTGAATTTGCAATGGATGACCGAATCTGCCACGGAAAAGATCGCTGTTTCCTGGCGTTTTCAGTCACCTCTTCCCCATTACCCGCGGCTGAATAGTCCGCCGGTTTCACGCTTAATCATTTAGTAAAGGTTTAAAAAATGTATCTACTCGGTTACGACTGCGGCACTTCATCCATCAAAGCCACTTTGCTCGACGCCCAGACCTCCCGCGTCGTAGCATCTGCCACCGCACCGGAAAAAGAAATGGCCGTCACCGCCAATCAGCCCGGCTGGGCCGAGCAGGACCCCAACCTCTGGTGGCAAAACCTCAAAGCCGCCACCAACAAAATCAAAACAGATTCCGGAATCGACCTGGCCGATGTTACCGCCGTAGGAATCGCCTACCAGATGCACGGCCTGGTCCTGGTCGATAATAAACAGCAACTGCTCCGCCCCAGCATCATCTGGTGCGATAACCGCGCCGTCCAAATCGGCCAACAGGCATCCGAACAACTGGGCCAACAGCAATGCCTCCAGCGGCTCTTGAATCTGCCCGGCAATTTCACCATGACCCGACTGAAATGGGTTCAGCAAAACGAACCCGACATCTATCGCAAAATCCACCAAGCCATGCTTCCCGGCGATTACCTGGCCATGAAAATGACCGGCCAAATCAAAACCACCCCTTCGGGATTGTCCGAGTGGATCGGCTGGGACTTCGCCAAAGCCGCCCCGGCTCAATTCCTCATGCAACATCTCGGCATCGACCCCGATCTGCTCCCGGACCTGGTGCCCACCTTCGCCGTCCAGGGCGAACTTACCAAATCCGCCGCCGCCGAACTGTCCCTCAAACCCGGCACCAAAGTAACCTACCGCGCCGGCGATCAGCCAAACAACGCCTTCTCGCTTAACGTCCTGTCCCCCGGTGAAATCGCCACCACCGCCGGAACCAGCGCCGTCGTTTACGGCATCGCCGATAAGCCCAACTACGACGAACAATCCCGTGTAAACACCTTCATCCACGTCAATCACACCGCCCAGGCCCCCCGCTATGGAACCCTCATGTGCATCAACGGTGCCGGCTGCCTCAACAGTTGGCTCAAACACAACGTCATGCCCCCCGGCCAAGATTACCCCCAGATGAACCAACTCGCCCAATCCGCCCCCGTCGGCAGCGATGGCCTGGTAATCCTGCCCTACGGCAACAGCGCCGAACGAACCCTGAGCAACCGCGACCTCTCCGCAATTCTCCACGGCTTGCAATTCAACCGACACAGCCGCGCCCATCTCCTCCGTGCCGCCCAGGAAGGCATCGTCTTTGCCATGAATTTCGGCCTCAACATCATGCGCCAAATGAACATCGAAATCAAAACCGTCCGCGCCGGCCACGCCAACATGTTCCTCAGCGATCTCTTCAGCCACGCCTTCGCCACCGTAACCAACAGCCGCGTCGAACTTTACAACACCGACGGCTCCCAGGGCGCCGCCCGCGGCGCAGGTCTCGGCGCCGGAATCTACAAAAACCCCTCCGAAGCCTTCACCAACCTCAAATCCACCAAATCCTTCGAACCCGACACCAGCCTCGCCGAACAATATCAACTCGCCTACCAAAAATGGCAATCCTCCCTCAAAAAAGAACTCGACATTCTCAACCAATAAGGTTATCTCTAATAACTGTAGGATGGGCTTTAGCCCATGCTGCCCCTGAATAACGGATTATGAAAATGCTCAAGGATGAGAAAGAACATTATCCCCCCGCGACCGCCGGTGGGAGGGATAAGTTTCCCGTCCGGCTCAACACAGTTCCATTGCTGTTGGCCCTTCTGGTTCCTTTGCTTCTGTTTCTTTCCGCGGTCACGGTCAAAGCAACCACCTACACCGTCGATGACGACCCCGCCAACGATCCCAACTTCACCCGCATCCAGGACGCCATCAATGTCTCATCCGACGGCGACACCATCATCGTCGCCCCGGGCACTTATTCCGGCTCCGGCAACCGCGACATGAGTTACAACGGCAAAATGATTACCATCCAATGCAGCGACCCCAACGATCCCAATACCGTAGCAACCACCATCATTGACACCGGCGGCACCGAATCCTTCCCTCACCGCGCCTTCAATTTCGAAAACAGCGAAGACGCCAATTCCGTCCTGATCGGCTTTACCATTATCAACGGCTACGGACCCACCGAAAGAATCGCCGGCGTCAATCGCTCCGTCGGCGGGGCAATCTTCCTCAACAATGCTTCCCCGGTAATCAAAAAGTGCGTTTTCTTTAACAATAAGTGTGGCTATTTCGGCGGCGCCGTCTGCAGCTACGATTCCAGCAAACCAACTTTTACCTCCTGCGCTTTTGCCGAAAATCGATCCTTCTATCACGGCGGCGCCTGGTCCGAAAACATCGCCAGTGCTTCGGTTCTGACCGATTGCCAGTTCATCAATAACATCTCCGATAAAAACGGCGGCGCAATTGTAACTTACGTCAATTGTGCCCTCAAACTGAACAATTGCCAGTTCGAAGGCAATTCCGGAAACTACGGCGGCGCCATCTACAATTACCAAAGCACCACAACTCTGGATTACTGCTACCTGAAAAACAACGAATCAAACTATGACGGCGGCGCCATCCGCAACAGCAATTACGGCTTTCTCGAATTATACGCTTGCACCTTCACCGGCAACCACGCACCTTACGGCGGCGCTATCGCCGGCAGCTCCGGCGACATCACCAACTCCACCTTCACCAATAATCACGCCAATTACGGCGGCGCCATCTACGACTGCGACGGCAAAATCTTCAATTGCACCATCGCCGAAAACCACGCCCAGACCGGCGGCGGCATCGACAACTGCTCCGGAAATATCGACTATTGCATCATCTCCGCTAATCACGCCCAGACCGGCGGCGGCATAAGTCAGTCCTCCGGCAAAATAACCAACTGCCTCATCACCGCCAACCACGCCGACCAGGGCAGTGCGATTTACAAATGCAACAATAACATCATCAACTGCACCATCGCCTCCAACCGCGCCGACCCCAACCAGGCCGCCCTGGAAAACTGCAACGGACAAAAATTCAATTGCATCATCATCGACAACGAACCCAATCAACTGCTTAACTGCTCCGGACAAATACAATACACCTGCATCGCAAGCAACTACCCCGGCCTGGGTAACCTCGACGTGGACCCCCAATTCGCTCAGCCCGGCTACTGGGACCCCAACAGCACCCCCGACGAACCTAACGACGATTTCTGGATCGACGGCGATTATCGACTCAAATCCACCGCCGGACGCTGGGACCCCAATTCCTCCCAATGGACAAACGACCAAACCACCAGCCTCTGCATCGACGCCGGCAATCCCGCCACCCCTCTAGCTTTGGAACCCAACGACACTAACAACCTCCGCGCCAATCTCGGCGCCTACGGCTGCACCAGCCAGGCTTCCAAAAGCCCCCCCAATTGGTCCCTGCTCTCCGACATCAACAACGACGGAATCACCGACCTGACCGACCTGAACCTCTTCCTCTCCTGGTGGCTAAAAACCACCAACAACCTCCCCGCCGACTTCGACCACAACAACCAAATAGACCTCCTCGACTACCGCCACCTAACCAACGACTGGCAAAATCAAACCTCCTGGCACTCACCACCATAATGTTCTCACGCGGCAATCTCAACCGTAAGGCTTTTTGAAAACAGGAAAATATTCCCAGTAGTTTCCAGGAAAAAGTCCAAACAGTTCAACTTCTCCATAAGCTTCCGTTACGGTGTAATCACCTATCCAAATCTCCAAGAAACCGTACATTGTGAAATCTTCGCGCAAGTCATCCGTGAGAAGAAACTTCAAAGACGAAAGCGAACATTCAAATAGTTGCATCACCAGAATTGTTTTTTCTGCCCACTCGCCATAATCTTGACGCTTTTTATCTTTCCTTTCTATCTCGGCATAAAGCCTTGCCAAGGTATCACTAGGATCTTGTTCATATTCATAATGAATGATACTGTCCCACTGACTGTCTTTAGGATCAACCATCACACGGTTCAGTTCGACTCCGACATGCTCACCATTCGACCGAGTACATATAAAGTCGGGTCTTTCTTGTGTATATGAAGAAACACCGTTAAGCTCATCGCCCGTAAACCTTTTATAGGCTATAGTAAAATAATTAAGCTCTATGCGCTCAACCTCTTTTCTGCCCATCTGCTGTTCAGACATCTGTTTTCCTTTCACTTACACATTACTGTGATAACAGCACACACCGCTGATGCAACTGCTGCAATCATTGCCGCTATTGCTATACCGGTCATCCATCGCCTATGGTAAACAGATTGCCTTCTGTTTAGTTCAGTAACAAGAGCATTATATATAATCCTCATTACACTAAACTTATTGCAGAGATCATCACTTATAGGACGCATCAAATATCCATTTTGTTTCATATCCTGAGCTAAACCTAGTAATTTCTCAAGATCAGGGCATTTGCTGATTTCTACAAATCTCTTTTCAAATTTTTTATATTTCTTGCATATCATAACGATAAAAAATCCATAATTATATAGAAAGAACGAATCAAAAAAATATGTATCAATATCTGCGTTTCCTTATCAATGCCATTCCGCCCAAGGTCAGCAAACAGAGCGTGCAGGGTTCGGGGATTGGGGTAAGCAGAAAACCACGTGTATTGCTACTGTTATCCGGTCCTGCTATACCTACAATCCAGCCATCCGAGTTGATGTCCAGTGCTAGTCTCAAATGTGGGCCATTATAAGACGGATCGATAACGGTATTTAAATCAATGTTGTTACCGTCACCTGTAGGATCAAATAGCATAGCAGTATGGTCGAAACCCGGCGTGGCCGACCAGCCTACTATCTGTCCATTATCACTAATAGCGTTAGCTTGGCTGTTATCTCCTCCTAAATCTATGTTATCCCCTTCTCCAGATGAATCAAAAAGTGCTGCGTGGTGGGAACCATCATCTTCCATGCTATTTCCCACTATATTTCCTAAACTATTTATGTCATAGGCCGCACTCCCCCATCCGCCAAGAGTCCCAAGGTCAAGGTTGTCACCGCCGCCTGTGGAGTCAAATAATGTAGCACGCGAAACTGTTCCAACGCCTTCAATAAAAGGTAGTTCAGCATAGCCTACAATTAAGCCTTGGTTATTGATGGCAATTGCACTGCTACGGTCTCCACCCAAGGTCCCTAAGTCCTGCATACCGTTAAACTCGTCCCAAAGAAAAGCCATAATGTCGGAGGTGAGGTATTTTCTCATACCGACAATCTGTTGATTATTATTGACTGCCCTAGCGTAACCTGGACCTAAATCTATATTGTTTCCTGGACCGCTGGATTCAAATATTGTTGCATGTGCTTGACTTCCTGACTCCCCAACAATAATGCCATTATTACTTACTGCATGAGCTTCGCTATGGACACTATCCAAAGGGCCAATGTCTATATCATCACCATTTCCTGTATTATCAAACAATGTTGCACGTCTATGTTGCCATCCATGACTGTCGCACAAAGTTGAGCCTACAATAATACCGGAGTCATTTATTGAATCGGCATAGGTGCCGTATCCGTCTGTTATTTGAGGTTCAAAGATAGTGATATTATATAATATCTCAGCATTTACATTTAAAATCCCTAAACACAATTGCAGAATTGCAACAAATAATATTGAACGCTTCATTTTCCGCCTACCTTTCTTATTTTTTGGCAATATAAAACCGCCATAGATCGATTTCATTAATTTAGGCCTTTTTCCAAAACATTTATGATTTGTTCCGCTTCACTCTCCGAAAGCCACATAATTATTTTGTCTGGTTCATTTTCTAATGGCACTCTTCCACCACGTCCGACAGTTACTGCCCTGCCTCTTTGGATAACACAAAATTGTGTGGTAGCATCGTCATAACCCAGGTGTCCTACTGAACGATCCCCTGGTATTTTTTCGCGTGTTATAAAATCATAATCATCGCAGTTGAATGCCATGAAATTCAATTCTTCCAATCTTCGATATCTTTCCAGTAAATCACGCATTTTATACCTCGCTTTCTTATCCCTTCTGTGCATGAAAAACCCAGCGCAGAGAAATTACGCTCTCTCTCTGTACTGGGTATAAATATTCTCGCTGAAAACGACCTATTTTACTAAGGGTTAATTATATCCCTGATTTTCCTGAATATCAAAACTTGGTAATTTTGATTATTGTCTCACAATGGGTTTAAAACCCTCGCCTTTAGGCGAAAACTTGAGTATTTCTTTTTTTAATGATACGAAACGGAATAATAGTTCGAATTTTTTTTTAGGCGGGCGACCTCATCGGATTTATCCGATGAGGGTCTTGAGCCCGCAAAGCCATCGCCTTTAGGCGATGGTGGTTTACTTTTTCTTTAGTACAATATTATAACAGGAAATTGAAATAATATGCATTTTTTTTAATTGGTTCTCATCGGAAAAAGTTGGTAAATAATTCATCGTTTTGACTGTAACACCTTTGAGTTTAACGCTTTAGGCCTCCGGCATG
>JAFGSR010000137.1 GCA_016934515.1 Sedimentisphaerales bacterium | reverse complement strand
GGAACCTTTGCCTTCAGCGGACACGACCGAACTCATGCGCACATGATTCAGGCCGATCCCTCGGGTCGCTTCGTTCTGCATGTCGATCTGGGCCTGGATCAAATCTTCGTCTGGAAGTTTGATGAAAAGAAGGGCGTGCTCAATCCGAATGATCCCCCCGCGATTTCGCTGCCGCCGGGAGATGGACCGCGGCATTTCTTCTTCCACCCAAATGGGCGATGGTTCTATTCCATTCAGGAGGAAGGCTCGAACATCGTCTTATTTGACTACGATGCCCTGAAGGGTCGCTTGGCTGCGCGGCAAACCGTCTCCAGCCTGCCGCCCGGATTCGCTGGCAGCAATTTCTGCTCTGAGATCATGGTTTCTGCCGATGGCCGGTTCCTCTATGCGGGCAACCGTCTGCACGACAGCATCGCGATCTTTTCCGTTAGCGCCACCGGCACCCTGACCTACGTCGGGGAGGAATGGACACACGGGAACTATCCGCGGAGTTTCAATTTCGACCCCTCTGGCCAGTTCCTTTACTCCTGCAATCAGCGTTGCGATAACCTCGCCGTCTTCTGCGTGGATCGCAAAACGGGCAGCCTAGTCTTCACCGGCCATTACACACCCGTCGGCAATCCTTCGATCATCGTTTTCCTCGATCTCGCGAAGACTGATTAAATTCACAAGATCCGAACCTTCCCTTGAAATACAAATAATATCTGGCAGCACAGCCAGTAATTATCTGGTGCGGCTTGGCTGTCAATACGCAATTGCGGGCTTTTAATCCCATATACTACCATTAAGGTAGGAAATCGAAACGGCCGGCTTTATCCGACTGCCGCTGCACTTTTATACCGCCGTTCACACCGAAATTCTTAATGAACATCGGATTTAATTTTTAACTCAACCGGAACAAAAAACTGTGCTGTAAACTGTGCTGCGCTGCCACACATTCTATTACATTCCAGCACAACCCAACACTAAGAAACGCGGTTTTTGATATGCTAAAGCCGGTTTGCGTCAAACGAAGAGGACCCGTCTCGGCCTTTTAAGCCGTGGGTCGTGGGTTCGAGTCCCACCGCCTTCATTTTGGGGGACCTCCAAAAAATCGGGAAAACGCGGTTTTAATTGTAAGCCGCGTTTTTTTGTATGGTGGCAGGTGTAATAATGAGTGGTGCGGAGATGTGGGGCGGGGTATTCAAAAGTTTATAAATAATGCATTTACGGATGTTGGCCCAAGTGGTTGAGGTGTGTAAGGTCTTATTTTGCAGGTATTTGAGATTTTTTAAATTTATTCATATACAAATCACAGGTATTTGTTATAATGGGGGTGAATCGGGAATTATGGGGGAGACGGGAAAGGTTTTATGCCGATACATAACATTTTGCCATCGTTGAGGTTGCGGATTAAGGCGACTGGTTTTTTGCACAGCGGGAACTGGTGGAACTGGAAGAATGTGAATAGTCCGTTCACGCGGTTGTATCTGATTACGGGAGGCAGCGCTTACATCAGGCATCACGGGAGGGAATTTCATTTGGAGCCGGGCAAGCTGCATCTGGTTCCTTGTTTTACGTTTTGGAGTTGTAGTTGCGAGGACTGGTACGATGAGTATTTTGTGCATTTTACCAGTTCGCTGGCGGGAGGTCGTGATTTGTTTACGATCCAGGATTATGAATATCATCTGGACGCGAGCGAGCGAGAAGTGGAGCTGTTTAAGCGGCTGGTGGAGTTGAATCCGGATAAGGTGCCGGACGATTATAATCCACATAAGCCGGACAATAAGTTGTTTCCGCGGGATCTGCACGAGCCGGACATTAATGTATCGCCGGGTACGTTGATAGAGACGGATGGAGTATTGCGGCAGTTGCTGGCGCCGGTGCTGCATACGGGTCATGGTTTTTCGGAGCCGGAGCAGAAAGCGATCAAGCGTTTCAAGGATGTGCTGGAGTTTATCGACCAGAATCTTCAGCGGACGATAACGCTGGAAGAGTTGGGAGAATATGCGGGTCTTAATCCGACATATTTTTCGGATGTATTTTTTACGACAATGGGAACCAGGCCAATCGAATATATCAACCGTAAGCGAATTGAGAAGTCTCAGTATTTGTTGTGTGCGAGCAGTAGCAGCATTGCGAAGATATCAGATGAGGTTGGATTTATGTATGTGCCGTATTTTTCTCGGCTGTTCAAGAAATTTGTGGGAGTTTCACCGGCATTGTATCGCAAGCAGCACGCGGTTTATACTTAGAGCGGCCAGGAAGTTTGAAAAACGGGGGGAATGGGGCGAATTATGAGTTGTGGTCTGAGTAGGTAGTCTGAGTTGGTGTAATTCATGTCGATTCAGGTTGAAATAATGATTTCCAGGCGGGAAAAATGGATTGGACAAAGCCAGGGTGATCGTTTATGCTGTTTGAGACGAAAAAAACAGAATTTTTGATTTGGAAAGGAGCCAAACGATGAAGAGTGTTACGCGTCGCAATTTTATCAAGGGTTCATTGGCAGCAGGTGCGGTATTACTGGCGCCGAATTCTCGGGTGCTGGGAGCGAATGAAGACATTCGGGTGGGCGTGATCGGTTTTAGAGGCCAGGGGAGCGGGCACATTAGTCGTTATCTGGGGATTGAGGGTGTGCGGATAACGGCGTTATGTGATGCAGACAGCGAGGTTCTGGGCGGGCAGGTTGCCAAGGCTGATAAGCGAGGTCAGAAGGTGAAGGCTTATACGGATGTTCGCAAGCTGCTGGATGATCGTGACATTGACGCGGTTTCAATTGCGACGCCGAATCACTGGCATGCGTTGATGACGATCTGGGCGTGTCAGGCGGGTAAGGATGTATATGTGGAGAAACCGGTTTGCCATAATATTTGGGAGGGGCAGAAGATGGTGGAGGCGGCGCGGAAACACAAGCGGATTGTGCAGACGGGGACACAGTCGCGGAGTAGTGATGCGATACCGGAGGCATTTGAATTTATTAAGGCGGGCAACATTGGCGCTATGAAGGTGGCGCGTGGGCTGTGTTATAAGCGTCGGGCGAGCATCGGTAAGGTGAGCGGTCCGCAGATGGTGCCGTCGAATATTAACTATAATTTGTGGACGGGTCCGGCACCGCTGGGGCCTTTGATGCGGAAGCAGTTGCATTACGATTGGCACTGGGCGTGGTCAACGGGTAACGGAGATTTGGGGAATCAGGGGATTCACCAGATGGATGTATGCCGTTGGGCGATCGGGCAGAGTGGATTTCCCAAGCGGGTGCTGAGTGTGGGAGGTCGGTTTGGTTATATAGATGACGGGGAGTCGGCCAATACACAGTTTGCGATACTGGATTATGATCCGGTTCCGATAGTGTTTGAGGTGCGTGGATTAACGCGGAAAACAGGTGATACGGGGATGGACTATTACAAGAAGGTAACGGATATCGGAGTGGTGATTGAGTGTGAGGGCGGCTACGTGGCGATTGGCTCAAACGGTGGCGGCGGGGCTTATGATAAGGATGGCAAGCGATTGCAGCAGTTTGCCAAGGGCGGTCCGGAAAGCCATCAGCAAAACTTTATCAACGTGGTACGGAGCCGGAAGGTAGATGATCTGAAAGCGGATATTCAGAAGGGATATGTTTCCAGTGCGCTTTGTCACATGGCGAATATATCTCATCAGGCGGGCCATACGGTGCCGACGGAGCAGATTGCCGAACATATTAAGTCAGATGCAGTTATGACAGAAACCTTTGGGCGTTTCCAGGAGCATCTGGCGGCAAATGATGTGGATTTGAAACAGACCGAGGCGACGCTGGGAGCGGATTTGAAGTTTGACGCGGATCAGTTGCGTTTTGAGCATGGCCAAGAGAATGTTGCCAATTTGGCGAACTCCCTGGTTAGTCGAAATTATCGCAAGCCGTTTGTGGTGCCGGAGCAGGTTTAGCAATCATTATGGAGCAGGTTTAGCGGTCATCGTAAAAAAAGACAATCACCGGAGAAATTATGCATAAGCTGACGGCGGTAATCGTGCTGTTAGTGATGGGGAGTGCTATCTGCCAAGGTGGGGTGTCCGGAGCAGATGATGAAACCTTCGGGCAGGCGGGGCAAAACGCGCAACTGGCGAATGAGGGATTGGTTTGCTGCCGGAAATTTGTAGAAGGGTGGCTCAAGCACGCCGATGCGAAAACCGGTTTGATTCCGCGCAATATCAATCAAGACAAGGATATCTGGAACGCCCAGGACAGCGCGGCGGACAACTACCCTTTCATGGTTCTGACGGCGGCGATAACGGATCGGGCGTTATTTGACGGGCGTATGCTGAAGATGCTGCGCAGCGAAACGAAGCTTACTTCTCGTATTGGTTCTATGCCGGATACGTATTCATTTTCCAAGCAGGGATTTCGTGATGCCGAAGCTGATCTGGGGCGGATAATTTTCGGGTCTTCGGAATATATCAAGGACGGCTTATTGCCTTTGACAGAGTGGCTGGGACCGAGTCCGTGGTGCGAGCGGATGCTGAATATTCTCGATGATATGTGGGGGCACGCGCCGATAGAGACAGCTTACGGGAAAATTGTGTCCACGAACGTTGAAGTGAACGGGGAGATGCTGCAAGCGTTGTCGCGAATTTACTGGATGAGAGGAGATGAAAAGTATCTCGACTGGGCAATTCGGCTCGGAGATTATTACCTGCTGGATAAACACCATCCCACGCTAGATAGCAACCGGTTGCGTTTAAGAGATCACGGCTGTGAAATTGTTTCGGGGTTGTGTGAGCTTTATGCGACGGTGCATTTTGCCCGACCGGAGAAGAAAAAGGCTTATGAAAAACCCATCCATATCATGCTGGACCGCATTTTGGAGATTGGGCGGAATGATAAGGGGCTTTTTTATAACTGGGTTAATCCGCAGACCGGAGAGCACGACAAAGGGCTTTGTGATACGTGGGGTTACAACCTGAACGGTTTTTACACGGTGTATTTGATAGACAAAACCGAAGCTTATCGTCAAGCTACGTTAAAAGCACTGAGCACTATGTACGATAACTACAGGAATTATAAATGGGAGGGGAGCAGTTCGGATGGGTATGCCGATTCCATTGAGAGCGGTTTGAATTTGTACAACCGGGAGCCGGTCAGTTCGGCGGGGAAGTGGCTCGACAGTGAAATTAAGGTTATGTGGAAGATGCAAAAGCCGGACGGGGTAATCGAAGGCTGGCACGGTGATGGTAATTTTGCGCGGACAACAATTATGTATTGTTTGTGGAAGACGCAGGGGCTGACCGTGCAGCCGTGGCGGGAGGATGTGCTTTTCGGAGCGGAGCGGGAGGGTGACACTTTGAAAATTTCCATCAGCAGTCAAAAATCCTGGCAGGGTAAAATCATTTTCGATGTTCCGCGACACAAAGTTAATATGAAGATGCCGCTGGACTGGCCCCGGATCAATCAGTTTCCGGAATGGTTTACGGTTGAGGACGGGAAGAATTACCAAGTGGCCAATCTGAGCGAAGACAGCAAAGTTACCTATTCCGGCAAGCAGTTGCATAAGGGGCTGGATATTCAACTGCAGCCGGATGAAAAACAATATCTGCTGATCAATATCAAATAAACCTGCTAATTACCGTCCGTCACAACTGCAGTTTTATTCATTTTTTTAGTATTGGTTTTAGAACCGCTTCGAGTGCGTCGGCCATACGGACGAAGCCCAGGTCGGTGGGGTGTGAGCCATCGACGGTGCCGGAGCCGTCGGAGCCGAGTAGGTTTTGGCCTTCGACGTAGTGGAGGTTTTTGAAACCGGCGGCGAGAAGGTTTTCGTAGGCCTGACGGAGTGCGGCGCGATTGGCGGCGTGGTGTTTTTGTTTGGCAGGAAAGAAAGCGGCGTTGGAATAGGTGCGGTCTTCGACGAGAACGATGGGGGTATCGGGGCGGGCCTGGCGGATGATTTTCACCAGCGGTTCGGTGCGTTCGGTGACGAGTTGGGCGTTCATGTTAGGTAGGCAGTCGATAACGTAAACGCAGGGATCGAGTTCGGCAAGCAGTTGGGCGACTTCTTTTTCCATTTTGCCGTTGCCGGAAAAGCCGAGGTTGATGACCGGTCGGTTGAGTCGGCGTTGCAGGATGGCGGAGTGGCACATGCCGGGTCGGGATGCGCAGCCGCCCTGGGTGATGGAGGTTCCGTAGAAGAGGATGGGTTTTTGCTTTCGAGGTGGAACGGGAACGAACTGGGTGTTTTTGGGGACGCCGATTTCGAGCAGTTCGAGGCCGTTGTATAGGGGCAGATAAATCATGTAATCGCGCAAGGTGGATTCGATTCCGCTTACTAATTTTGATTGCATTTTTTGTTGGGTGGGTCGGCCAATTGCGAGCCAGCGCCAGCGGCCCTGGTCATCACGGGCATAGAGGTCCAGGCCGGATACGCCGGTGGCGGGCATGTGGTCCATGGCGAGGTTGGGGCTGAGCAGGTGCCAGCGGGCGTGGATTTCGGGAGCGTCGGATTTGAAGAAAACGCACATGCCGGCAGAGTGTTGGCTAAGGCTCCAAACGGGTGGACGGACGATGTTTTTTGCTTTGGCGGGCAGGCGGTCGAAGAAGCGTTCGGTTTGTGGGAAGGGTTTGCCTTCGAGGCCCCAATCTTCAACGTTGAACCAGGTGAGGTTGTCGTCGGGTGCGGGTTCAGCGGTTTCGGCGGAGAGGGTGGAATAGAAAACGAGGGGCAGAATTAAGGTAAAGGCGAAAAGAATTTTTACAAAAGTTCGGGGTTTGATTATTTTTGCAGACATGTTATCTCCTTTTTCAGGTTAATTCCCCCATGATGTTTAATCCGGTTATACGGGCGATTAAAAACGTTTGCTTAAGATTACGCCGGAAGATTCGCTGTAGGGATCAACGTAAGGCATGATGTCCATGCCGAAGACCTGGGGTTTATGGTTCCCGGCGACGGTTTTTCCGACGGTGTAGCCGAGGACGGCGCCGAAGACCAGGTCGCTGGCCCAGTGTTCGCCGGTTTCCATGCGTTCGTACATGACCAGTCCGCTGAGTCCGTAAAGGGGCATTCCGACCCAGGGGCCGTAAAATTCGTTCATGACGGTGGCGAAAGTTACGCTGATGGAAGTGTGTCCGCTGGGCCAGGCGTACCATTCGCCGTTGGGGCTTTTGTCCTGGGCGATAAGTTTGAGGGATGAGGTGTAAATTCCGTTGAGGGCCTGAGCCTCGAGCATGGCGCGAGAGACTTTGTAGAGTTCATCGTTTTCGGTGGCAGAGCCGTAAAGGTAACCGGTACCGGTCAGGAGCAACTCGGTTAAGGGGATGGCACCCATGCCGATGGTCAGGTCCCGGCTGAAAGTGTGGTGGCCCTGGAAGTGATCTTCGATTTGATCATCGTGCTCATGGCGTACATAGGCACTGGCACCACCGCCCAGGAGGAGCAGGGCGATGTTTTCGTTGTTGGAGACGTAGTCTTTGCTGTCCTGCCAGAGATTGCCGGGCAGTTCGCGCAGGTCTTTTTTGGCAGCACCGGTGAATTTGGAGCCGCTCATGCCGCAGCCGGCGGTGATTGAAACCAGGATGAATAATGCAGTGATTAGAAAAGAAGTCTTATGGTTTTTCGAGATTTTCATTTGGTTTCTCCAGAAAAGGTCATTTGCCATTGATCCTGATTTTGAAGCTGCAGAATAAGTTCGCCGTTGATGTTATCACCGGTGAGGGTGAGTTGCCAGAGATTTTCGGTGATTTGGAGGGATTGATATTGTCCGGCAGCGACGATTTTTACGTGTCCGCGGTTATCGGAAAGCGGGCCCTGATAAGTGAGGTATTTGAGGCGGTGGTCGAAGATTTTGGTGCAGTTGATGGTTTTTTTGGGCCAATTTTCGGGTGGTTCGGTGATTTGCCAGGTAGCCAGGACGGTGTTGGTTCGGAGCATGAGGTCCCAGTGTAGATGCTGCGGATGGGGCGGTTGGTGTTGTTGTATGACGAATTCCGGCATGGGTATTTTTCCTGTTATTCCGATGGTGCTATTATAATGATTAACTCGTCCGGGGCGAGTTATTTTGCGATTGTGGCAGGGCCGGCGGATGGATAATATAATGCAAGAGACCAGAAAGACGCTTTGGTAGGCAGATTTTGGGGCAGTAACGGACTTAGGAGTTTGATTTTGATACGAGATGCCAATGTGAACGATGTTCCGGTGATCCGGGATCTGATAAACTCGCATGCGGAACGCAACCGGATGCTGTTTCGGTCGTTGGCGGATCTGTACGAATCGGTGGGCAGTTTTAAGGTTTTTGAAGCAGATGGGCAGGTGGTGGGCTGTTGTTCGCTGCACGTTTACTGGTGGGATATAGCAGAGGTAAAGTCGCTGGCGGTGCACGACGACCATCAGGGCCGGGGAGCGGGCAGGGAGTTGGTTAAGGCGGTTATTGAGATGGGTCGGCAATATAAGGTGGGCCGGATTTTTACGCTGACGCTGGAGAAGGACTTTTTTGTGAAATTGGGCTTTGAGCAGGTTCCGATGGACAGCCTGCCGCTGAAGGTTTGGTCGGATTGTGTGCATTGTCCCAAGCAGGACTGTTGCGATGAGATTGCATTGCTTTTTGAGTTGGGGGGGAAATAAGCTGATGGATTTTGGTAACAGCAGGTTTTTTATTAAATCTTGACAAGACAGTTGTTTAAAGATAATTTGCTTTGTTTGGCATTATATAAGGAAACCGGCTATAAAGATCCTGGCATCGGTAATGTAATCCGTTGTGTAACAAAGACTTAAACGATCAAAAGCCTGAACCGCCCGGAGAATTGGGCGGAAAAGAACCCAGATTGCTACCTGGGGCGGGGCGTTGGCTTGGTTTGGGTGTCGAATTCGGCGGAGTGATTGGGATATTCACCTGGGCGGGGTATTGGGCCGACCGGAAGTTGGGCAGCAGTCCGTGGCTGATGGTTACGGGGCTGATGGTTGGATTTGTGGGGATGACTTATTTGTTGTATAAGGAAACGCGTGATTTAGATAAGTAATTGATATTACTGGAATTACGCAGGATTTATTGTGAATGAAACACCGGATAGGATTTTTTTGAAATTGTTTTTGCAGGCGGCGGTGATTGTGATGCTGCTGTCGGTGCCGATGGGGTGGATAATCCAGCGGTATGAGGGTCGGGCAGGATTGAGTGGGCTGGTGACGGCAGCGATAATTTGCCTGGCGGCGACGGTGATAAGTGTGATTCCGATGGCGGTGGCGGGAAACCGTCGAAGTGAAGGTCGGGTTGATGATCAGGAGAATCGACTGGCGATGGCGTGCCTGCTGGGAACGGGGATAAGGTTATTGTTGACGATGTCGGCCGGTTTGGTAGTTTATCTGGTTTTGCGGCCGCCGATGATGGTGTTTTCGGTTAGTTTGGTGGTTTTTTACCTGGCGCTGTTGGCGTGGGAAACACTGACGGCGGTGAAAATGATTCGAAAACAATATGATTCCGATAACACAGGTCGGTCGATCTACGACCAAGATGAAACCGCCGATGCACGCCGATGCACGCCGATTTTAAGATAGCCACAAAAAAACGCAAAAAACACAAAAGAAAATTTACCATGAAGATCGTGAAGAACATGAAGTTTTTAAGACTGGATGCCCGATCAGGTCGGGCATGACAAGGCATAACGACGAAGCATGACAAAGATAATCGATTCTATTCTGGCATCGGAGGACCCGCTCAGTCATGTAGTCCAGCACGAGCTTTTTCGGCTGAATATCGGCGGGTACGAGTTGGTGGTGAGCAATCATCTGGTTATGGTGCTGGTGGCGGCGGTGCTGCTGATGATTATTTTGCCGTTGGCGGTGCGGCAGAGAACGATAGTGCCGACGGGGATGCGGAATTTTTTTGAAGCGGTCTGTGTATTTATCCGGGAAGAAGTTGCCCGACCGGCATTGGGCGAGAATACGGATAAATTTATCGGCTACCTGTGGACGACATTTTTCTTTATTCTCTTTTGCAATCTGCTGGGGATGATACCCACGGACGGGATATTGTACCTGGTATCGTTCGGGAAGCTGCATAATCTGGGCGGGGCGGCGACGGCGAATATATGGGTTACGGGGGCGTTGGCGGCTTCGGCGTTTTTTATGACGCATGTGTCGGGGATACGTCAGCAGGGATTATTTAGTTATGTGAAGAATTTTATTCCGCAGGTGCCGTGGCCTTTGGTTCCGGTGATGTATGTGCTGGAGATTATCGGGGCGTTGGTGAAGCCATTTGCGTTGTCGATTCGACTTTTTGCGAATATGCTGGCGGGACACACGGTGCTGGGGGCCTTGATGGGGCTGGCGTTGGCGTCGAAGAGTTTTGGAGTAGCAGGTGTAACACTGGCAGGATGTGCGGCGTTGAGTTTGCTGGAATTATTTGTGGCTTTTTTACAGGCCTATATTTTTACGTTTTTAGTAACCATGTTTATCGGAGCGGCGGTGCATCCGGAACATTGACCTGGAGGTTTAGAATGAATTTTGAGATGTTAGCGGCACAAGCGGATTTGTTAAGCGGAAGCAGTGTTGGAATGGGAATTGTGGGCGCTGCCATAGGTTGCGGATTGATAGTGATTGGCGCATCGCTCGGTATCAGCAAAATAGCCGGCAATGCGGTGGAATCGATTGCGCGGCAGCCGGAAGCGGGCGGCAGAATTTTTACGACGATGATTATTTCTGCGGCACTGATTGAGGGATTTACGTTTTTCGCAATTGTAGTGTGCTTGCTGGGTGTGGGTAATCTGGAAAAACTAGCGAAGCTGTCTCTGGGAATTACGGAATGATTCGACAGGTAATTTTCTGGTTAGCTGGTTATTTACTGGTTGGTTCGCAGTTGCTTTGCGCATCGGAAACCGGCCCGGCTGACGGTGCGCCCAAACCTGCTGCGGAGACGGGGATTTTTGCGGGCGATTTGTTTACGGCAATTTTCACGGTGGTATTGTTTTTTGTGCTGGTGGTGGTGTTACGCAAGTGGGCGTGGGGACCGATCCTGTCGGGGATGAAAAAGCGTGAGGAGCATATTCGCCATACGATAGAGGACGCTGAAAGTTCGCGGGCTGAGGCGGAGCAGGCGTTGGCGAACTATAAGGAACAAATGGCTAAGGCGCAGGATGAAGCCCGGGCGATTCTGGAGAAGGGGCGTTCGGAAGCTGCGGTGCTGGCGGAAGAAATTCGGGATGGTGCACAAGTTGAAGCCAGGAAGCTGCGTGAAAAGGCGGTCGAAGATATTGAGTCGGCGAAGAATCAGGCGCTAAAGGAGATTTCGCAGCAGACTTGCGAGATGGCGACGGAGATGGCAGCATTGGTAATTGGTAAGAATCTCAACGTTGACGATCAACGGCGACTGGTTAGCGAGGCGATGGGCCAAATCCAGGCGGACCGTTCAAGCGACGAGTCGGGGGATGTCACGTAGGAAGATTAGCTGTGAGACGGGTGGATGCGGTGCAGGAAGATTAGCTGTGAGCGGGAAGTTACGAACTGGTAGCTGTGATTGGAGAATGATTAGAGCAGGAGTGTTTTTTGGGATCTGACAGCGCACAATCAATTGCTGCGGTTTACGCCGAGGCATTATTTGAACTGGCCAGGGAGCAGCAGCAATGCATCGCGGTGCGCGGTGAGTTGGAGCAACTGGCGGAGTTGGCGCGTGATGATGAACCGTGGAGTGTGTTTCTGGCCAGTCCGGCGGTGCGTCGGGAGGAGAAGAAGGCGGCGGTATTAAGGATTTTTTCGGGGAAATTGAGTGAGTTGACGGTTGATTTTTTGGGAGTGCTGGCGGGGAAGGGACGACTGGGATTGTTGCCGGAAATCGCCGAGAGTTTTGTCGCGTTGGAAGATCAGGCGGCGTCCCGGGTACGGGGGACGATCACCACCGCAGTTGAGTTGGCACAAGATGAGCAGGTGCAACTGGCGGAGCAGATTTCCCGGGCGTTGAATAAGGAAGTGATTTTGCAGGCGAAAGTTGATGAGTCGATAATCGGCGGGATGGTTCTGAAGGTGGAGGACCTTAGGTTTGACGCGACGGTGAAGCGGAAGCTGGAGAATTTTTCGCGGAAGCTAAAGGAGCGAGCTTTAAGTCAGTTGCCGTCCTGGGCGGAATGATTGTTTTGCAGCTAAGCGGGATATCTTAAAATTAAGAAAAACAAACTAATATGAAATTTAAAGTTGAAGAAATTGCCAGCGTTATTAAGCAGGAGATTGCCCAGTATCGCAGTGAGCTGGACGTAGCTGAGGTTGGTCGGGTGCTGGAGATCGGCGACGGAATAGCCCGGATTTATGGCCTGAAGAACGCCATGGCAAGTGAAGTGCTGCAGTTTGGCGACGGGGTTTTGGGGCAGGTGTTCAACCTGGAAGCCGATTCCATCGGTGCGGTGATTTATGGTGATTATCTGAAGATCAAGGAAGGCGACGAGGTGCGGGGTACGGGCGAGTTGCTAAGCGTGCCGGTGGGGCCGGAGATGCTGGGTCGGGTGGTGAATCCGTTGGGCGAGGCGATTGACGGGGGCAAGCCTTTGGGATCGGTCAAGCGTCGCGAGGTGGAGATGATCGCACCGGGAATAGCCGGTCGTCAGCCGGTGAACGAACCGCTGCAGACGGGGATCAAGGCGATTGACAGCATGATACCGATCGGACGCGGTCAGCGGGAACTGATTATCGGCGACCGCAAGACGGGCAAAACCGCGATTGCTATCGACACGATTATCAACCAGAAAGGCCAGGATGTCGTTTGTGTTTATGTGGCGATCGGGCAGAAGGAATCGACGGTGTCGCGGGTGGTGGATACACTGCGGGAACACGGTGCGTTGGACTACACCATTGTGGTTTGCGCCTCGGCGGCGGAATCGGCGGCGCTGCAATATATAGCACCTTATTCCGGGGTGACGCTGGCGGAATATTTTATGTATGAAGAGCACCGGGATACGCTGTGTATCTATGACGATTTGAGTAAGCAGGCGCAGGCGTATCGTCAGGTGTCGCTGCTGATGCGTCGTCCGCCGGGTCGGGAAGCGTATCCGGGTGATGTTTTTTATCTGCACAGCCGACTGCTGGAACGGGCGGTCAAGCTCAGTGATGAACTGGGCGGCGGTTCGCTGACGGCGCTGCCGATTATCGAAACGCTGGAAGGTGAAGTGTCGGCTTATATTCCAACCAATGTGATTTCCATTACGGACGGTCAGATTTATCTGCGGCCGGACCTGTTTTTTGCCGGGGTACGTCCGGCGATTGATGTGGGGATCAGTGTCAGCAGAGTCGGCGGCAAGGCCCAGGTCAAGGCGATGAAGGATATCGCGGGCATGCTGCGGCTGGATCTGGCGGCGTTTCGGGAGTTGGAAGCTTTTGCCCAGTTGGGTACCGATCTGGACAAAGCCACCCAGGCCCAGTTGGACCGGGGGTATCGGATGGTGGAACTGCTCAAGCAGCCTCAGTATCAGCCGATGGAGGTTTACGATCAGATCATCAGCATTTTCGCGGGCACGAACGGTTTGCTGGACGATATTGAGCTGGATGACATCTGTGAATTTGAGAAACAGATGCTCACTTATCTGAAGGAAAAGCACAGCGAGCTGCTGACGGAGTTGCGCAGCAAGGGCAAAATGGACGAACAATTGAGAGATGCACTGGGACATGCAATTTTGGAGTTCAGGAAGACTAATTCAAGCAAACCGGAGCAAGATGGTAAGGGGCAGAGCTAATCAGCTCCAATTTGGTTAGCAAGGCTTATGGCAACCACACGAGAAATAGTAAAACGCCGCAATTCGATCAGCAACATTCGCAAGATCACCAAGACGATGGAGATGATCGCGACGGCCCGGTTCAAGAAAACCCACATGCGGGCTACCGGCGGACGTCCCTACACGGACAATCTCTCTCGGCTGCTCAGTGCTATGGTGGTTACCTTAGCCGGTGAGGAGCAGTCATATCATCCTCTGCTGGAAACCAATCAGCAATCGCGGCGCTATATTGTGCTGGTGCTGACTTCCAATCGCGGCCTGTGCGGAGGATTCAACAGTAACCTTATTAAGACGGCGAATGAAAAATTACAAACCCTCAAGCGGGAAGGACTCCAGATCGAACTGCGGGTTTCCGGCAAGAAAGGGATTCAATACTTTAAATTTCATGGCTATGAGGTCCCGCAGCGCTACACGGATTTTGACCATCAAACCAGTTTTCAGGATATCGAACCGCTGGCGGATGAATTTATGGAGCTTTACAGCCAAAAGCAAATTGACAAGGTTGTGGTGGTTTACAATCGATTTGTTTCTTCGAGCGAATATTATCCCGATGTGCTGGATTTGCTGCCGATTGGCGGTGATGAGATTCATACCCAGGGTAGCGAAGAATCGATGAAATGTGAGGATTACACTTTTTCGCCGGAGCCGGGGGAGATTCTGGAAGAATTGATTCCGGCGACGGTTCGGATGCGACTGTTTCAGTGTTTTATTGATACGATTGCCAGTGAGCAGATCAGTCGAATGAAAGCGATGAAGGCGGCAACGGAAAATGCCGAGCAGATGATCCGGTCGCTGTCGCGTCAGTACAACCGGGCCCGGCAAACCCAGATTACCAACGAACTGCTCGACATCATTGGTGGTGCAGAGGCGATCGGTTGAAGACTAAATCTGCGGTAAAACCGCAGGCTAAATATTTAGCCCCGCGTTCCACGCGGGGTTTGGTTAACAAATTCAAATGTTATGCGGTAACAGAGGGGTTGTGAAGAATTGATTAGTTGTCGGCCAGGATGGAGTAGAATATGAGTCATGGTAGAGTGATACAGGTTATCGGCAGTACGTTTGACGCGGAGTTTCCGGAAGATGCTCTGCCGGGGATTTATAACGCGCTGCAGATTGATACGGAATTCAAAGGCCGACACATCAAGCTGGTTGGTGAGGTGCATCAGCATCTGGGCGGGGGTAAGGTCCGGGCGATTGCCCTGGGCAGCACCGACGGTCTGGCCCGGGGCGTGGAGGTGGTCGATACCGGCGATGCGGTGATGGTTCCGGTGGGGCCGGAGACGCTGGGCCGAGTGTTTAACCTGATTGGCGAACCGATCGATAATCGCGGTCCGGTGGAAACCAAAGAAAAACGACCGATTCACTGCGACCCGCCGGCTTTTACGGATCTGTCGCCGAAGACGGAAATGTTCGAGACCGGTATCAAGGTGATCGATCTGCTTTGTCCGTTGGTTCGCGGGGGCAAGTGCGGATTGTTCGGCGGGGCCGGTGTGGGCAAAACCGTGATTATCCAGGAATTGATCGCTCGGTTGGCACGGTTCCACGAAGGTTACTCCTGTTTTGCCGGGGTGGGCGAGCGAACCCGCGAAGGCAATGATCTCTGGCTGGAGATGCAGGAGGCCAAGATCGGCGATACCGGAAAAAGCGTGCTGGACCAAACGGTTATGGTGTTCGGGCAGATGAATGAGCCGCCGGGGGCCCGGCTGCGAATCGCACTGACGGCGCTGACGATGGCGGAATATTTTCGCGACCAGACCGGCGCGGATACGCTGCTGTTTGTGGACAACATTTTCCGTTTTTCGCAGGCGGGATCGGAAGTTTCGGCGTTGCTGGGCCGGATGCCGTCGGCAGTGGGTTATCAGCCCACGCTGGGCACCGAAATGGGCCAATTACAGGAGCGCATCACTTCATCGAACAAGGGAGCGGTAACCTCGATTCAGGCGGTGTATGTGCCGGCGGACGACTACACCGACCCGGCGCCGGCAACGACCTTTACCCATCTGGATTCTTCGGTGAACCTGCAGCGTTCGATTTCCGAAAAAGGTATCTACCCGGCTGTCGATCCGCTGGAATCGACCAGTCGGATTCTGGACCCAAACTTTGTGGGTAAACGTCATTACGCCATTGCCCGGCGGGTGCAGGAAATTTTGCAGCGTTATAAAGACCTGCAGGATATCATTGCGATTCTGGGCGTCGATGAGCTGAGCGAGGATGATAAAATTGTGGTATCACGGGCCCGGAAAATCGAGCGGTTTTTGTCGCAGCCGTTCCTGGTGGCGGAAACCTTTACCGGAATACCGGGCAACTACACAACTTTGGAAGACACCATCCGCAGTTTCGAAGAATTGTGCGACGGTAAGTGGGACCATCTGCCCGAAAACGCTTTCATGTACGTGGGTAAAATCGAGGACGCCGCCGAAAGAGCCAAGCATTCTTCCAGCGGTCGAAAATAATCAGGATCAGGCCGAGCAGGACAAAAAGGGTAAAAAACATTTTATGCCGAACAGATCGTCGAAAATTCGCTGTGTTGTGGTAACGCCGGACAGGCAGGTGCTGGATGTGAATGTCGGCGATGTGGTTTTCCCGGCTCATGACGGGCTGCTGGGTGTCTATCGGGACCATGCCCCGTTATTATGCAAGCTGGGAATGGGATTACTCCGCTATCGTGATGAACAAAATCGTTCGAGCACCCTGTTCATCAACGGTGGTTTCGGCCAGGTACGGGACAACGAAGTAACCATCATTACCTCCGAAGCGATTGCCGGCAGTCAGATCAACGCGCTGCAGGCGGAGCAGGAATTGCTCGACGCCGAGGAAATGCCGAAATTCACGCTCAAGCATGTTGCCCGGCGCAACCGAGCGATTCAACGGGCGAAAGAACTGGTTAAGCTGACGAAAATGAAATAGCATGCTGGCAAGACAACTGCTACTGATATAAACCGCCGCTGACAATGTAATCGTTAACCGCGGCCGGGACGAGGTAATGAATTGATTGATTGTTCTTTACCCGGCGGCGAATTTCGGTGGCGGAGATTTCGATCAGAGGGGTTTGCAGGACGTGCTTTTTGAGTCGCAGGATTTGGGGGCTGGTTAGTTTGTCGCTGAGCAGATGCCAATCATTCATTTCACAGCCCGCCCGGGCAGCCGTAACAATTGTGCAGTGTTCGAGCAGGTCGGAAATTTTATACCAGCCGGGTAAATCGGAAATAGTGTCGGCTCCGATCAGCCAAAACAACTGAACGGCCGGGCCACAAAGCTGTCGAAAATGCAGGACAGTTTCCAGAGTGTAACTGGGACCGGACCGGTGTAATTCGCAATCGCTGACCTCAAAGAGATAATCCTCGCTGACTGCCAATTGGGTCATTTGCAGCCGATCTGCGGCAGGGCTGATTTGCTGATCCATTTTGTGCGGCGGTACCGCTGAAGGGATCAGGATGACTTTTTCCACCGCCAACTGCTCAGCCACGGCCCGGGCAATGATCAGGTGGCC
The DNA here is from genome assembly GCA_016934515.1 of Sedimentisphaerales bacterium. Lineage (GTDB taxonomy): Bacteria > Planctomycetota > Phycisphaerae > Sedimentisphaerales > SM23-30 > JAFGSR01. Next base: position 2,114 of record JAFGSR010000137.1, on the reverse strand, counting down.
GTTGTGGATGGGGTCAAAGGTGCCGCCAAAGAGCAATATCGCGTTATTAACTGCCATAAAATTTTTTCACTCTTACAAAATGAGTATTCGACCGAATTAAAGGCCTATATTCAGTAATTTCGGTGCATTTTGTTAAGCTTTCTTAGCGATTTCCGCAAAAAGTTTTTCCATTTTGGCATGGTCCTTGACACCGGGTGATTTTTCCACGCCGCTGCACAAGTCAACGCCAAAGGTACCAACCGCCAAAGCAGCACTAATGTTATCAGGATTTATGCCGCCGGCCAAAAATATTTTCCCGCCGGTCGAGTTGCTAATCCAGCTCCAGTCAAAAAAATGACCGGTGCCCCCGTAAAGCTCTTCTCGAAAGGCGTCCAGCAAAACCGCTTCAACCTGAAAATTTTCGGTCAGTTGAATATCACCCGGCTCGCGAATGCGCAGAGCCTTAATTACCTCGACCCCCAATGCTGCAGCAGCCTGACAATCGGCGTTGGTTTCGTCGCCATGCAGTTGGACCATGTCCAGCGGGCATTGCTGAAGCACTTTTTTGATGCCTTCGGTTCCGGCATTGACGAAAACACCCACGGTGGTGATGTGGCGGGGCAGTTGGGCGATAATTTCCCGGGCCGCTTGAGGCTTGATGTAACGCGGACTGGGCGGGTAAAAGTTGAAACCGAGCAACTCGGTACCCAACTGAACCGCCAGTTGCGCATCGGCAAGATTAGTGATTCCGCAGATTTTGATTTTCGTTTTCACGTGCTGTTTACCACTTTTCAGATGCGTAACTGAAATCGACAGCTTTTAAGAAACCAGACCGTTAGCACAATCAGGAGTTGGAAATTTCGACAAATTTTTTCAGGGTGTTTTTGACGGCACCACTGCTGATAGCTTCGTTGGCCATTTCGATAGCTTCGAAAAATCCCGGAGCTTGGCCGCTGACCATGATAGCGGCGGCGGCGTTGAACTCGACAATGTCGCGGCAGGGGCCGCTGATCTGGTTTTCGACGATACCGCGGGTGATCTGAAGATTTTTTTCCAGAGAGCCCCCGGCCAGATCATCGAGCGACGCCTTGGCCAAGCCATAGTCGCTGTAATCGATGGTGTGGCGGCTGATTTTGCCGTTGCGAACCTCGGCAATATCGGTCGGACCACAGGTGGTAAACTCGTCCATCCCTTCGCCGTGCACAACCATAACCCGCTCGACACCGAGCAGATTCAACGCATCAGCCATGATATCGAGCAAATAAGCTTTAGCGACGCCGACAATCATCAGCGGTGCTTGAGCCGGATTTGCCAGCGGCCCCAGCACGTTGAAAACTGTTCGGAAACCGAGAGCTTTACGGATCGGCTGCACGTATTTCATGGTGGGATGATGGCAGGGCGCGAACATGAAACCGATGTTGGCCTCGTCGATACATTTTTCGATCACTTCCGGAGCCGCATCGATTTTCACGCCCAGCTCAGCCAGAACATCAGCCGATCCACACTTGCTGGTGATGGCTCGGTTTCCATGCTTGGCGATTTTCACCCCGGCACCGGCAGCTACCAGTGCAGCGGTGGTGCTGATGTTGAAAGTTGACTGACCGTCGCCACCGGTGCCGACCACGTCCACCAGCGGACCGGTTTTGGGCCGCACCGGAACCGCGTGATCGCGCAGCGACCGGGCCATGCCGGCTACTTCCGCTGCCGTTTCGCCTTTGGCAGCCAAAGCAGTCAGAAAACCGGCGATTTCAACTTCATTGCAATTGCCGTCCAGAATCCCGTTCAGCGCCGCTTGAGCATCATCAAAACTCAAGTCTTCATCACGCAAAATCTTTTCCGTAAATTCCCGTAACATTTTATTCTCCCATCATAGTTTTTAGCCACAGAGGACATTAATTTTTTGCCACAGAAAACGTGGCGCAGCCCTTGGCCGCAACCAATATGAAACCGCAGATTAACGCCGATAAACGCAGATTTTTATTGCGAACCACCAAGTCCCAATAGGGCTAAAGAAATCGGTTATGTTTTTTCTCACCGTTCTTTATTTTTTGTGGTTCTCATCGGAAAAAGTTGGTAAATAATTCATCGTTTTGACTGTAACACCTTTGAGTTTAACGCTTTAGGCCTCCGGCATG
>JAFGSR010000136.1 GCA_016934515.1 Sedimentisphaerales bacterium | reverse complement strand
CATGCCGGAGGCCTAAAGCGTTAAACTCAAAGGTGTTACAGTCAAAACGATGAATTATTTACCAACTTTTTCCGATGAGAACCACAATTAAAAGATTAGTCCGACAATTAATCAGGAGCAATTTATGGGTCGCAAAAATGGTTACAAATTTATAATTTTAGCTGTCATTATTATGTTGGCAATAGCCACACTTGCCACAGCAGCCGATTGGCCCCAATGGCGTGGTCCGAATTCCGACGGTATCTCGAAAGAAACCGGCTGGCTTGGTGTGTGGCATGATAACCGGGTCAAGATAGACTGGAAAGAATCGGTGGGAACCGGTTTTTCGTCGCTTTCTTACAGCGATAACCGACTTTATACCATGGGAAACAATGCCCGCGATAAGGATGATAAGAATCAAAAGGACATTGTTTATTGTCTCGACGCCCGGAGCGGCAAAATTATCTGGAAATCCGAATATCCCAGCGACTTGATGCCGAAATACTACGAAGGCGGCCCCTCTGCCACTCCCACCATCCACGACGGGAAAGTTTACACCTTCAGCAAACACGGCTTGGCTTTGTGCCTGGATGCCCTGACCGGTAAGGAAATCTGGAAACGCGACCTGCAGCAAGAGGAAAATCTTAAACAACCCACCTGGGGATTTGCCGGATCGGTTACCATTTTCAATGATTTGGCAATCTATAACGCCGGGCAATCAGGAATCGCCCTTAACAAAGACACCGGTAAAACCGTTTGGAAAAGCGATCCCCAAGGTGCAGGCTATTCCACTCCTTACATCTTCAAGATCGGTGATATAACCGCTGCCGCCCTGTTCACTGACCAGGAAATAACCACGATTGACCCCGCCACCGGCAAAGTTCTTTGGACGTTCCCCTGGAAAACCAGTTACGACGTTAACGCGGCTCAACCCATCGTGAACGGTTCGGAGATGTTCATTTCGTCCGGTTATAAAAGAGGTTGCGCCCTGATCAAGTTTACTGCCGATGCTGCCGAGAAAGTTTACGAACTTAAAACTATGCAGAACCAGTGCAACAGCTGCGTTCTCTGGAAAGACCACATTTACGGTTTCAGCGGTAATGTCGGCGGCAAAGGCATCCTTAAATGCCTCGATTTCAAAACCGGCCAGGAAAAGTGGTCCCAGTCCGGTCTGGGTACCGGTTCCCTGATGATTTCCGATGACAAACTCATTATTCTGAGCGAATCGGGCGACCTGGTAATCGCCGAAGCCGACTCGACAGCTTTTAAGCAGCGGGAAAAAGCTAAAATTCTCGAAGGAAAATGCTGGACCGTACCCATCCTAGCTGACGGAAGAATCTTCGCCCGCAACGCCGCCGGTTTTCTGGTTTGTGTAAATCCCAGAGGTTCATAACTTGCATCCAACGATTAGCCCGTTAATTTTGACCGTTTGTTTCAAGCAAGCCGTTGGTTGTCAGCATTAATGCCTCCCAGATGAGTGAATTTGTCATGAAAAATTCGGCGCACATTTTATATTGTGATTGCGCGTTTGCTGAAATTATCCCAACTGCAACACGGGAAGCATTTTTGCAAGCTCTGGGCCAATCTTCCCTAAGCCTGAGAAGGGTGACTGACTTATGCGGTCTTGCCGCCCGGAAGGATCCTCTGCTCAGGGAAATCGCTCAGCAGCCTGGATTGACCATTATTGCTTGTTATCCCCGCGCCGTTCGTAACCTTTTCCTGGCAGCCGGTGTCGAGTTGTCACCCGAAATCCAAATTATCAATCAACGCAGCGATTCCGCCCAGAGCAGCGTGGATTCCATCGCCGCGTCAAATCCCAAAACCTGCTGTTGCAACAGTGATAAAAAACCATCTGGCCAACAAACCACCATGCAACAGGATTCGCAATCCGAATGGATTCCCTGGTTTCCGGTGATTGATTACGAACTGTGCACCAACTGCAAGCAATGCCTCAACTTTTGTTTGTTTGGTGTTTTCGGCACGGACGATTTGGGCAAAATCCTGGTGAAAAATCCATCCAACTGCAAAACCAACTGTCCCGCCTGTGCCCGCGTCTGTCCCCGGGTGGCTATCATTTTCCCCAAACACGATGCCGATCCCATCAACGGCGCGGCGGTAACGGATCCCGAAATGAACCGTCAGAACAGTGGCGTCAACCTGAAAAATCTGGCAAAATCGGACATCTACGAATCTCTTCGCCGACGCAGTGCCTCCGGTAAATCACGCTTTGCCCCGGCTGAATCATCGAAAGCACCAACTGATTCGCCGGCATCCTCATCGCCGCAACCAGAAAAAGACCACCAGCAGTCCTGTGCCAGTCTGGCTAACCTCGCTTCCATGCAAGAAAAGCTCGGCATCCCTGACGAGGTAATCAACTCGCTTTGTTCCTGTGATTGCTCTGGAAAAGTTGAACAGTCCTGTCAAAATTCGCGCCCGACGAATTCGGAACCCCAAAACTCCACCGCCTGCTCATGTAACTGCGATACTGATTCCGACAAAAAAAACAGTGGCACCAGCTTAGATGAGAAAACCGCAACATCAGTATCAAGTTGTGATTGCGACTGCCAGGGTAACACCCCACCGGAGAACAACTGCTGTGGCTGAGAAATCACTGAAACCTGCTGTTGTCCTTGTCGCCGACCGCACCCTTTCCGGCAATTACAAAATCCTTTTCGAGGGCATCTTCGCCACGATGCAGACCACCCAGGTTCCGGAATTCGTTATGCGAAATCTGGTTTCGCCTAAAACTGCCACCGATCAGTTCGGCCGGGCCCATACCGCTCCGCTGGGTCTGCGGCGTCTGGAGTCCGCTCTGCTACACCAGAGCAGCCTGACTGAAGCTGACCTGGTCGTTACCACCTGGGAAAAACTGCCCCAACTGCTCGGGCCCTGGACCAAAATTGTCGGCTTCTCTTCCAGCGATCCGTTGGGTTCGGGGATGAGCAACACCACCACAACCAGTTTCTGGGACGGGAAACTTTACACCCGTTACTGGACCGCACGGATGCTGGCGGAGCTTCGCGTTGCCAAGGAAAAATACAATTTCAAAATCATCGCCGGAGGTGCCGGCGCCTGGCAGTGGTTACTGGACCCGGAGCACGCCCGGAATCAGGGCATCGACACCATTTTTGAGGGTTACTCCGAATCAACCGGCCCTGAACTTTTTCAGGACCTGCTCAACGGCAAATCCGCACCTGCCCAACTGAACGATTCCACCACCGCCGGGGCAGACATCCGCCCCATCGACCGGGCGTCCCTGCTGGGTATTGTTGAACTTTCCCGAGGCTGCGGACGGGGGTGCGGCTTTTGTTCCATGGCCCACAAGAAAATGCACCACCTGCCTATCGAAACCATTATCGCCGACATCGAAACCAACGTCGCCAACGGCCTGACATCCGTCGTCAGCGGCTCCGAAGATTTTTTCCGTTACGGCAGCGATTCACTCAAGCCTGATTTTGAAAAACTCCACGAACTGCTTATCGCCATGAGAAAAGTCCGCAACCTGTCGTTCATGCAGATCGACCACGCCAACATCACCTCCGTGGCCCAACTGACTGACGAACAACTCCGGGAAATCCGTGAGCTTTTGAAATGGCAGAAACCGTCCCGATACCTCTGGGTCAATCTCGGCGTCGAAAGTGCTAACGGGAAACTGGTCGCCAAAAACTCCACCGGAAAAATCGCCCCCTTCCGTCCTGACGACTGGGAAGATATCGTGCGCGATTCCGTCCGCCGCCTGGACCAGAGCGGCTTTTACCCGGTCATCAGTCTGGTCCTGGGCCTGCCCGGTGAAACTCCTGCCGACGTTGAAAGAACTCTCAACCTGGTTAAGGACTTCGAAAAACAACGTGCCGTAGTCTTTCCCATTTTCTACGAACCGCTCCGGAGCGATGACATTGCCGCCGGCAACAAATTCGATCTGGGCAGAATGCGCCAGGACCATTTGGAATTGTATTCCCGCTGCTATGAAATTAATTTCCGTAACGTCCCCAAGCTGTTCTGGGACAACCAGCGTGCCGGCAGCGTTTCCTGGGGCAAAAGAGCTTTGATGCGTGTCCTGGGCAAAACCGAAGTCCATGCCTGGCGTAAAAAATTCACTCAACTGCGAAAAACTCTTCCCCTCCCGAGCACTGCTAAACACCCCCACTCAACCACCGCTAAACACCCCCACCCGATCACCGCTAAACACCCCCAGCTAACCATCGCTGAAACACCCCAGGCAAAACCATCTTCCTGCGAACCGCCCGAAGCCTTGGCTGGTTCCTGAAAAAACCGGATAAGCATGACTGAAAAACGAAACCAAAATCTCAACCTTACCTATTCAACCTTGGCCGCTCATCCGGTTCAGGAAAAAATCCCCCCCACCAAAGCTCTGCGCAACCAACTGCTCGAAACCACCCGCGATTATGTCAGGCAAAACCAGCTCACCGGCCCGCTAACTTTCGAAGAACTGCGTCTTCACACTCCAATAGTTCTCAAAGCCGCCCACCTTTCCGAAAAATACAGTGATTTAGCCACCATTCTGATTAACAACGAAGCCTGGCGCGACACCCTGGCCGGCATCCCCTTTGAAAAGCGGCTGCTGTTGCTGCCTAAATGTCTCCGGCTGGACGGCACCTGTTCAGCACAGATCGACGAATTCGGCCTGATTTGCAATCATTGCGGCTCCTGTGTAATCGACGACCTTCAAACCCAGGCTGAACAACTGGGCTACGTCGTCATGGTTGCTGAAGGGTCGCCCGTTGTGATGGCCCTGATCGAATCCGGACAAGTCGAAGCTATCGTTGGTGTCAGTTGCATGTCCGTCCTGGAAGAGGTTTTTCCTTACATGGAAGCTGGTGCCATTCCCGGTATCGCTATCCCACTGCTTTACGACGGCTGCAAAAACACCAACCTCGATATCGACTGGCTTTGGGACGCTATCCACGCAACCCGCGACGATGAAACCCAACGGCTAAACCTCGAAACCATTCGTGAACAGGTGGACAACTGGTTCACTCCCCAGGCCATCCAAACCGCTCTGGGTGCCGCCCGGAATTCCACCGAAAAAATCGCCCACGACTGGCTTACCCTGGCCGGCAAAAGATGGCGTCCCTTTCTCACCGCCGCAGTCTTCACCGCCCTGCAAGATAAACCCGGTCAATCAAAAAACGAACAATCCATCTCCAAACAATCCCTGCCCGATAAATCATCGTCCGAACAACCCCTGCCCGAAAGCATTCACAAACTGCTCATCGCCGTCGAGTGCTTCCACAAAGCCTCGCTCATCCACGATGACATCGAAGACGGCGACTCCCTCCGCTACGGCAGAAAAACCCTCCACGCTCAATACGGCGTTCCAATCGCCCTTAATATCGGTGATTTTCTGCTCGGCGAAGGTTATCGCCTGATCGCCGAGCTGGATATTGTGCCCCGGCAAAAAAACCAGATGCTGCAGATCGCCGCCGCCGGACACCGCACTCTCTGCGTCGGTCAGGGTGATGAACTTTACTGGCGACACCATCGCCGGTGCCTTTCTCCCGAGGAAGTGCTCGAAATTTTCCACCGGAAAACCGCACCCGCCTTCGAAGTTGCGCTGCAGCTTGGCGTGCTTTTCGCCCGGCCTGACTCTCAACTTGCCGAAACACTCACCAACTTCAGCCAGGCACTCGGCATCGCCTACCAGATCCACGACGATTTGTTGGATTTCGATAGCGACTCCGAATTTTCCGAGACCGATGATTCTAATCCGCTAACCAATTCAAGCGCAGCATCATCTGCCAACAATCCTTCATCCGCCAACAGCCCTTCATTGCTGCTGGCCCTGGCTTGTCAAAACGTCACAGCAGCCGATCGCAAAATCCTGGAAAATTTCTGGCTATCTAATCAACACGACCAGCTTATCCAACAACAGGTTAAAAAAATCATCATCAAACAAAAAACCGAAACTCACGCCGACAACCTGCTCGAACATTACAAAAGCCAGGCCATTCGCTACCTGATCCCTATAAAAAACCCTGAATTGAAAGCCGTCCTCCGTCGCGTCGTCGGAAAAATCTTTCACGACACCGTCATAATGAGTTGCTGCGATGACCATCAGAGAAAAAATGCTTCACGCGGCCGCGGCTGCAACTGACCTGCTCGGCCATTCCGCCCAACTGGTCATCGACTTCACCCGTTCCTGCGCCAATCCCGACGGCGGCTTCAAAGGCCGATCCCCTGGCAGCGACCTCTATTACACCGTTTTCGCCCTGGAAACCTTGGCTGCCCTGCAAGCCGACATGCCGACCGAAGGGGTCCATAAATACCTCGTCTCTTTCCAGACCGGAGACGATCTCGACCTTATCCACCTGGCTTGCCTGGTGCGCTGCTGGGCCAATCTGCCGCCCCGGCAATTCAGCGACACCCTGCGTGAAAAAATCCAACAGAACCTGCAAAAGTTCCGCACCACCAACCACGGCTACCAAATTAATCCTCACCAACCGCACGGCTCCGCTTACGGCTGCTTCCTCGCCCTGGGCACCAGCCAGGAACTAAACTCCATTGACAATTCACCTAACGCACTCCTCCTGCCCGCCGCCACCGATTTGATTGGCTGCCTGGAATCGCTCCAATGCTCCGGCGGCGGTTACTGCAACGACCCCAGCATCCACTTGGCTTCCACTGCCGCCACCGCTGCTGCCATTACCGTTCTGAGCCACCTCAACCAGCCCATCGATCCCGCCGACCTCGACTGGTTACTCGCTCAACAACATCCCGACGGTGGTTTTCGCGCCATAGAAGCCCTGCCCATCCCTGACCTGCTCTCCACCGCCACCGCCATTCACGCCCTGGCTGAAGCAGAACTGCCCCTCGACCGGATTGCCGAACCCTGCCTCGACTTTGTCAACTCCCTCTGGAACGGCCACAGTGGTTTCGCTGCTTCTGCCGCCGACAGCACCATCGACTGCGAATACAACTTCTACGCATTACTGGCCATCGGTCACCTCGCCCGCTATAATTGACCACCGTCATGACGCTAACCATTGACAAACCAGCTTTCCGGCAAACCCTAACCAACGCCCGCCAACACCTCATCGATCAACTTCATCCCGACGGCTGCTGGCCCGGACACCTCTCCTCCAGCGCCTTGTCCACCGCCACCGCCGTCACCGCCCTGCATTGCGTCGATCCCCACCAGCATAGCACCTTAATCCACAACAGTCTCCAATGGCTCGCCGACCATCAAAACCCCGACGGCGGCTACGGCGACACCACCATCAGTAATTCCAACCTCTCCACCAGCACCCTCTGTCGCGCCGCCTTCACCGCCTGCCCATCCCACCCCGGCAAATTCCAATCCACCATCACCAAAATCGACAGCTACCTCACCCAAAACGTCGGCAGCCTCGCTCCTGCCGCCCTCGCCGACGCCATCACCGCCGGTTACGGCCGCGACCGCACCTTCAGCGTCCCCATCCTCACCATGGCCGCGGTCAGTTCACTGCTCGGCCCACCCGAAACCGCCTGGCCCCTCGTCAAGCCGCTGCCTTTCGAACTGGCCGCAGTCCCCCACCGCCTGCTCAAGTGGCTGCAACTGCCCGTCGTCAGTTACGCCTTGCCCGCCCTCATCGCCATCGGCCACGCCCGCTTCCACAACGCCCCACCGCGCAATCCCATCACCCGCCTGGCCCGCTACCTCACTCGCCAAAAAACCCTTAATTTGCTCCAAAACATCCAGCCCTTATCCGGCGGCTTCCTCGAAGCTGCACCGCTGACCAGCTTCGTCGCCATCAGCCTCACCGCCGCCGACCAATCCCAACACCCCGTTACCCAAAACGCCATCCGCTTCCTCACCTCCACCGTTCGCCCCGACGGCTCCTGGCCCATCGACACCAACCTGGCCACCTGGCTCACCTCGCTTTCCGTCAACGCCCTGGCTGAGTCGGACAATTTTCACGACGACCTCAATACCCATCAGCGCCAAACCATCACTGAATGGCTGCTCAACCAGCAATTCCAAAAGGAGCACCCTTACACCCACGCCGCCCCCGGCGGATTCAGTTGGACCAATCTGCCCGGTGCCGTCCCTGACGCCGACGACACCGCTGCTGCTTTGCTCGCCTTGCACAATCTCGATCCCGACCATCCCCAAACCCGCTCCGCCGCCCCCGCCGCTCTCAATTGGCTGATCAATCTGCAAAACCGTGACGGCGGCATTCCCACTTTCTGTCGCGGCTGGGGAAAACTCCCCTTCGACCGCAGTTGCCCCGACCTCACTGCCCACGCTATCTCCGCCTGGTCCACCTGGCTTGACCAAGCCCCCCCACCGCTGCAATCCCGCCTCAAAACCGCCACCCGCCGAGCACTTGCTTTCCTCGCCCGCACCCAATACCCCGACGGTTACTGGAAACCGCTCTGGTTCGGAAACCAACACGCCCCCGATCACTCCAACCCAACCTACGGCACCGCCAAAGTCCTCACCGCCCTGTCAAACCAATCCACAACTAATTACCCCAACCTCCACCACGCCGCAAATTGGCTGCTATCTATCCAGAATCCCGACGGCGGCTTCGGCGGCCACCTCCACACACCTTCCACCATCGAAGAAACCGCCCTAGCCACCGATGCTCTGGTCTGCTACCTTAAACACCTCAACCAACAGCAATCAAAAACTTCCAACATGCTAATCCCGCCGGAAAAAATCCACTCCGCCCTCAACCGCAGCCTCGATTGGCTGATCCAAAACACCAACCGCGGCCAAGCCTTTTCCCCGTCCCCTATCGGCCTCTATTTCGCCAAACTCTGGTACCACGAATCACTCTACCCCACCATCTTCACCATCACCGCCCTGGAAAAAATCAAAAACATCCTCACCTGAATCCCACCTGCATATCTGTTATTTGTTTAATAATATATTGCTTTCCCCGCATAATGGCAGGCATAGCAAATTTTCTATCGATTCTATGGAATTTCTCGGAAACACCTCATTTAACGGCCAAAAACATCATAAAACGGCCATTCCAGTGTCAATAATGCGTGTCATTTAGGACTAAAGCGGTTGAACTTAGCAGGGTTGCCAGGTTGAGCGTTACTTAACCATCGCTTTATCAGACCTTTATAAATGTCCTTGCCGTAAAAAATCCCCCCCCCCTTGGGTTTACTAACCGCTAATTTCCTGCTATAATGCTATTAGTGGTAAACAGGAGAATGGATAAGACAGCAGAAGAGAAAAGAATTGTCTTGGTAAACATGTGGCCCCCGCCGATTTAACTACTGACAAGCAAACCATTATTAATGCCGTACAGACTAATTTTCGATAGTTCGCATGTACGCTTGTATAAGGAGAACTTTCTGTGCCTTCACTAAAAAAAACTATTATTTTATGCGTTTTGGTCTTTGCTGTTGGTTCACTTCTGCATGGTTCTCTGCTCACTTCCCGTGCCTGGGCGGAAGTCATTTTTTCGGAGGATTTTGAAGGTTCGCCACCTCATCCTCTGCAGGATTCCTTTTCCGTTTCAGAAGTAATTGCAACCGCAGTATGGAGCAATGTTCCGCCGACCGGTTGGAGCATCGATAACAGCCAAATGTCCAGCGGCGGTGTTCCGGAATTTACCGGTTGGGTATTTCTGGATAAAGCCTGGTGGGACACCACTGCAGGAGGTCAGGGTCGTAGTAATTTTACCAGCGGATCCGGTACCGTGGCGGTTGCCGATGGGGATGAGTGGCATGATTTGGCCTTTGGCGGAGACATGCATACCTGGATTTCCACACCTTCGATCAACACCGCCGGATATATTAATCTCGAGCTTGCCTTCGATTCCAGTTGGCAGATGGAAGTTACCCAGGAAGCTTCGCTGGAGGTCTCTTACGATGGCGGTCCCAAGCAGTTGTTGTTTCACTGGGATTGTGAACCGTCCAGCCCCGACTACCACGATACCAATTTTAACGAACATATCACCATCCCTTTAAATGATACTGACAGCGTCGTTATCACTTTCGGCTACTATAACGCCGATAACGACTGGTGGTGGGCTTTCGATAACGTTCAGATTACCGGTACTCCGATTAAGGAGGGCTTAATTGGGTATTGGCCCTATGAAGGCAACACCGACGATGCTTCCGGGCTGGGCAATGACGGCATCGCGGTTAACAGCCCATCTTATGTAACCGGCAAGTTTGGCTCGGCCCTGGATTTCAACGGGTCCAATCAGTATGTAACCATGGATGCGGTAGCTGACGACTTTTCGGATAATGACGTTACCATGTCCGGCTGGTTAAAAACTACGGAAACCGGCGAAGCCGATTGGTACTCAAATAACAGTACCAACGGACAATTCTTGTTATGCAATGATGAAGGCGAACCCATTATGTGGGAAGACCCCAGTTGGAGAATATATGCCGGTGTAACAATTAACGACGACGCCTGGCACCATATAGTTATTACCAGAGAAGACATGGTCGTTAAGCTTTATGTGGACGGCGTGCAAAGGGGTGGGACCTATACCTCGACAATCAGCTTTACCGCTAGTGATCGGTGGTCCATTGCTCAGGAGTGGGATGGAGCCTCTGCCAGCGACTTTTATGAGGGTATCGTTGATGATGTCGCCCTGTGGGATCGGGCCTTATCTGCATATGAAATAAGCTGGCTTTGGAACAATGGCGACGGCAATCCAATTCTGGGAAACGGTAATGCTGACATCGTCGAATCCGGCGAAGATACCGTGGTAACTGAAGGCGGTGCTACTGACGATTACACGATTAAACTGGACTCCATTCCCACCGATCCGGTGATGATTACCGCAACTCCTTCAGATGCCCAGATCGATCTGGGCTCCGGTGCCGGCATCGCAGTTACTTTGACTTTTACCTCCAGCACCTGGAATACCCCACAAACCGTCACCGTCACGGCTTATGATGATGATGTATATGAAGGTAAAGCTGCCCACATAACCGATATTACTCACTCGGCAGCTAGTGATGACAGCAATTACGAT
>JAFGSR010000135.1 GCA_016934515.1 Sedimentisphaerales bacterium | reverse complement strand
GGGGCAAGGAATGATGCGCGGTGGTATGGGTCGTGGACGCGGGCAAGGTATGATGCGCGGTGGTATGGGTCGTGGCATGGGGCAAGGTATGATGCGCGGTGGTATGGGTCGTGGTCGCGGCCAAGGTATGATGCACGGTGGCATGGGTCGTGGGCAAGGCATGATGCGCGGTGGTATGGGTCGCGGTTGGGGTCGCGGTTGGGCAGATGGAATTTAAAGATTTTGATTAAGTAAAGAATTTTAACGATCAGAAAGGATTCGGGCAATGAAAATTCGACAGAGATGGCTGGTTGTTGGATTAACACTCATGACAGTTGGATGGATCTGCACAAGTGCTTGTTTTGCACAAGATAGTGCTGATCAGGATAGCTGGAATAATTCCTCCGATAATGATAGCCAATCTCCTCCGGACCGAGGCCGACCGATGAGAGCTGGTGGCCGAGGTATGGGACCGGGGTCGGGTCGTGGAATGGGTGCGGTGCCAGAGGGTGGTTTGGGCATGGGTCCAGGTGACGGTGGTCCGGGCAGAGGATCGGGTGGCGGTCGCTGGGGAGCCATGGTTGATGAAGATGAATTGCTGATGTTTCTGAATAAGCATGAAACTCGGTTGGCGGCCCGGCTTGCTGAGTTGCAAAAAACTTCCCCGCAGGAATATCGAGAACAATTATCCACTCTGAGTCGTCTTTACGGTCCGGTCATTCGTCAGATGGAAATGAGCCCGGAAATGGGCCAATTGAGTCTGGAGAAAATCCGCCTGAGCCTTAAAATTAAAGAACAGGTGCAGGAAACTAAAAGCGAGGGCGTGGACCTGGCCAAGATTAAGGAGGCGTTGAAAGAAAACGTAAGCAAGCAGTTCGATGTTATTATCGATCAGGAAAAGTTTCGTATCAAGCATGCCCAGGAAAGGCTGAAAAGCTGGTCAAGTCGAACTCAGGAAGATCAAGCTGAGCGTGTTGACAAAGCAAACCCGGAAAGCCCGGAAGAGGACGGGCGCGGTCGACGTGGCCGGGATCGTGACCGTCCAAGCGGTCGCGGCATGGGTCGCGGTTCGGTTCCAGGCCCGGCAGAACCAGGAGGCCCAAGACGTGGCGGATCCGAGGGTAGAGGTCGCGGTGGTCGCGGCTGGGGACAAGTTGAACGGATTGAGCAATTCAGTAAACATTTGGAACAGAAAAGCAAAACCATCGAAAGTTGGCTAAAAAACAAAGAGAATATTGTTAAAAAACGAATTGAAATCCTGCTGGAGGATCAGGAGGAATTTCCCTGGTAGCGCCGGCAAGGTTGAGTTTTTGGTAAAGGTAAAATAATTGTAATGGCCTGGCTGACTATCAGCCGGGCCTTTTTTTTAGCAAGGCTGAGAAGGATTAAGAGCTAAGATTTGCGGTATAAAACAGGGATTGTCAAGTTTACAAAAAGCTTGTAGGATATCGTTCAGTATAAAATCTTTTCGCAATCATTTTTACGGGAGAACAGTCATGACGAGGTCAGGATTCTTATCTGCGGCGGTGTTAATTTTTCTGGGATTAATTTTTACCGGGAGCGGTTTTGCTCAGGGGCAACCGGGCAAATTGTTCCAGGTAGGTTTTGTGGACGAGTTGGAAGATTTATTTCCGGATTCGCAAGTTGTCCAACCGGCGGTGATGAATTTTACGGTTGATGTGCCGCGGGGAGGAATAGCCGGGGTGCATATTCTTTTAACGGGGTTGGATGCGGAAAAGGAGCTGTCTTTTTTTGTGGAGCACGCCGGGAAAACCGTAGCAGCGGCGCGGTGGTATCGGTTGGTTGATGTTCCGGTTGAGGAAAACACCGGTCTGGCCCAGCGGCGGGGAACGGACAATCCGTATGTTATCCGTCAGGCGCCGTTTCGGGTGTTTGATGCGGTGGCGCCGGTGGTTTCGCCAATACAAAAACCGGCGACAACAACGGCGCTGCGGGTGGAGATCGGCTTTAGTGAATCGGATGCGCCGGGATTGCGCCGCTATAAAATCCAACTCCAGCAAGGCCAGGCTCGGCAGACGTTGACGCTGGAGGTTAATGTTTATCAGGTGGTTTTGCCGGCGGTGGGCAAGGATTCTCTGAAGGTTACCAACTGGTTCAACCTGGATTACATCGCGGACAATCACGAGGTGCAGTTCTGGTCGGAAGAACACTGGGCGATGATAAGTAGATATGCCGAGTTGATGGGCCGAACAAGGCAGAACGTTTTCTGGGTGCCGCTGAGTTATGTTATGGAAAAGCAGGGTGAGGAAGATTTTGTTTTGAATGAAGCTCGCCTGGAAAGGCTGGTGAAGGTTTTTTCGCAGGCGGGTTTGTATTATATCGAAGGTGGGCATGTGGCGACGCGAACCAACGGAGACTGGGACGCAAAGACTTTCAGTGCCATCTCGTCGAAAGGACCGGTGGCGACTTCGCGGGCGGGTAATCGGATTTTGGCGAATGTATGTAAACAGTTGATGGCGGTAATCGAGAAAAACGACTGGCGGGGACGTTGGTTGCAGCACGTTTCGGATGAGCCGATCGAATCAAACATGATTGAATATCGCATTATTGCCGGGATGGTGCGGAAATATATGCCGGGGGTTCCGATTATTGACGCGAATATGGAAACGACGATGGACAATATTGAGTTGTGGGGAGCGCAGGATATCTGGTGTCCCAAGCCGAATTATTACGAAAAGTATCGGGAGGCTTATGAGGAGATGCGTAGTCAGGGCGATCGGGTGTGGTTCTATACCTGTCTTGATCCGCGGGGTAAATATCTGAATCGGTTTCTGGACCAGGAGCGGATGCGGCCGATGCTGATCGGATGGTTTGCAGCGCTTTACGACCTGGATGGTTTTTTGCATTGGGGGCTGAATAAGTATGGTGCATTCAAGCGAGAAGGCCGGGGAATAAGTCCTTTCGAGCGAAGTTGCAAAGGTAATCTGCCGCCGGGTGATACGCATGTGGTTTATCCCGGAGCGAACGGGCCGTGGTCTTCGACGCGACTGGAAGCACATCGTATTGGTTTTGAGGATTATGAATTGTTGAAGATGCTCAAGGCTAAGGATTCGCAACAGGCAGAAGAGATAATCAGTAAGATAATCCGCAACAGCGGCGATTATACTAAAGAGCCGGAAGTTTACCGAGCGGTTCGTAAAGAGCTGTTGAAGTCGCTGGAGAAATAGCAGCGGATCAGAAGACGGTGCTGCCTGAGTTGATAGGCTACGGTGTTGCTTGAGTTGATAGGCTACGGTGTTGCTTGAGTTGATAGGTTCGGGAAACGGTGTCGCTTTAATCGGCGGTTACCGGGAAAACTTCGATGTGTTGAGCGAAATTTTTATCATCGGTTTCGGGGTAATCGGTGCGGCAATGGACGCCGCGGGTTTCCTGCCGGCGGCGGGCGCTATCGGCGATGAGTCGGCAAACGGTGAGCATGTTCTGGCATTGCCAGCCTTGGGGAGTGTCCAGTACCTTGTCCATGACGTAGCGGCGCCAGACGTCGATGAGTTCGACGGTTTCGTCCAGGCGGTCGCCGCAGCGTTCGATGCCAACGTTGCGCCACATGAGGGCGCGTAATGAATTAGTAACATCGGGAATATCCAAGACGGTACGTTTGGACTGGGCGATTTCGTATTTAATGGTGCGGCGTTCGACTTCGCCGTGGTTGTTGGCTATTTCATCAGCGATTAACTCACCAACGAATCTGCCAAAGACCAGGCCTTCGAGCAGGGAATTGCTAGCCAGGCGATTGGCGCCGTGCAGGCCGGTGGCGGCTGCTTCGCCGCAGCAGTAGAGTTGATCGATATTCGTTCGACCGTTAATATCGGTTTTGACGCCGCCGACCATGTAATGGGCGCTGGGGCGAACGGGAATTAAGTCTTCGTCCACGTTGATATCGAAAGATTTACACAAAGCGCTGATGGTAGGGAACCTTTCGGCGAGCCATTTTTTGCCGAGGTGGCGGACGTCGAGAAAGATATTGGTGGCGCCGGTTTGTGCCATATGAGTGTAAATAGCCCGACTGACTATGTCGCGTGGGGCCAGTTCAGCCATTTCGTGATAGTCGGCCATGAACCTTCGGCCGGCACGATCGACCAGATAACCTCCGGCCCCGCGAAGGGCTTCGGTGATTAGTTTTCTTTCGGCACCGGCGATGTAGAGGGTGGTCGGGTGAAACTGCATAAATTCCAGGTCGTTGAGTACGGCACCGGCGCGATAGGCCATGGCCAGGCCATCGGCGGTAGCACCGGCGGGATTGGTGGTTTCACGGTATAGTTGCCCTGCGCCGCCGGAAGCTAGGACGGTTCTGCGGGCCCAGATGCATTGATAGCCGTGTTTAGGATGAAAACAGAAGACGCCGTAACAGCAGTTATCTTTGGTAAGCAGGTCGATAGCAAAACACTGTTCGAAGATTTTGATGTTTTGGTTCTGGCGGGCCTGATGAACCAAGGTGTTGGACAGGGCTTTACCGGTGGCGTCACCCAAAGCATGAGCAACACGGAAGTTGCTGTGCCCTCCTTCGCGGCCAACGGCAAGCTGATCACCGTCTTTATCAAAAGGGGCAGACCACTGGAGCAGTTGTTGTATCTGGGCGGGACCTGCTTCGACGACTTTTTTGACGATTTCAGGATCGCACAATCCACAACCGGTTTTTAAGGTATCGGTGATGTGGGATTCGAAGGTGTCATCTTCACGAATGACAACAGCGATGCCGCCTTGGGCGTGATAGGTGTTGGATTCGGAGAGCTTATCTTTCAATAATGCAATGACTTGGCCGGTGCGGGCAGCTTCGATAGCGCAGCGCAGCCCCGCCACGCCGCCGCCGATTATCAAGCAGTCGGTGTAGAGGTGTCCCAAGGCATTAGTATCAAGACGAGCAAGGTAGCGTCTGGTTTCGAGTGGTCCTTTTATCATGAAATTTTCCGATGGAATAAAGCTGTTATGTAACTATGAAGCCGTCGGGTAATTATGAAACCATAGGGCGGCTACGAAAAAACGCGGGAATACATTAAAAGAGATTTTGGTTTGAATAGCAACCGTTTTCAGTACTGAAAACGTAATTGATGTATATTTGTGGGAAAGAGAATTGCAGATTATTTGAGTTCGACGGACCAGTAGGCATGGTCGAGGAATTGTTTCCAGGAATGGTATCGGCCGTCGCTTAGATTGATGCTGATTACGGGTGATCGTTTGGGTTTTTCCGGAGGTGTGATAAGTTTCATGTGCGCTTCGCGGGGTAGTCGGCCGCCCTTTTTGACGTTGCATTTGACACAGGCGCAAACGAGGTTTTCCCAGGAGGCTCCGCCGCCGCGGCTGCGAGGGATAATGTGGTCGAGGCTTAATTCGTTGGTAGGAAAGTGTTTACCGCAATATTGACAGTAGTTGCGGTCGCGAGCGTAGATATTACGTCGGTTGAGAGTGACGGATCGACGAGGTAGGCGGTCGTAAAAGAGCAGACGTACGATTCGCGGCACAGCGATTGAAAGTCTGACGGTGTGGAGCCAATCGTGGGCATGAGGATTGAAGCGGTTTTTTAATTCCGATACTTCGAGCCAGCTTTCGAGATCGTAATTGCTGTAACTGCCGTCGGAACAGTCGATTACCTCAGCCAGATCTCGGAATAACAGGGAGATGGCGCGCTTTACATTGACCACGCGAACAGCCATGTAATGCTTGTTCAGGACTAATACCTGACAACCCAGAGCTGATGATTCAGCGGTCATGATAGTTTGCCTCGCAAAAAAACGTCTGGTAACAATCCAAATCATTTTTACCATAAAAGAAAAGATTCGACAAGGAAAATGAGGACCGGATCAAGAGTAGCAACTGATTAACAGCTCTTGATAAGATAAGCTGCTGTGGAGTTAGTTTCGATGCAGATTGTTCTTTGGCCTGACTGCCATTTTGGCAGGTATTTTGACGTTTTTTGTGTTTTTGGGTTTTACTCACAAGAGGATTGTTTTTGTAATCCCTTTTCAGATAACGAGTTGTGAATTTTTTTAAATTGGCACGGTATTTGCGGTTTAGTTAATCGAAGAACAAAATTTATTTTCGACTGAAAACTGAAGGATAAATAAAAAAGGAGAAATTATCATGCTGCCAATTTTAAAACAATATGGATTGAGACGTATTCGTCCCCAGGAACATTTTAACTTGTTGAACTCGATGATTGAGGATTTTCTTCCGGAGGTATCGGCCTGCGTACCCGTGGGCAGGCTGGACATGTATGAAGATGAGCAGAATCTTTACGTGGAAGCTGAACTGCCGGGATTCAGCCGAGACCAGATTAAGCTAACCCTGGAAGACGGAACGCTGCACCTGGAAGCCGATCGGGCTGAAGGTGAAGACGAAGCCAAGCAAAACTACTATATCCGTGAGCGAAGTTTCGGCAAGTGGTATCGAACGATCAGCCTTCCGGTAGCGGTTCAGCAGGATGAAGTGGCCGCCGGATTTGAGAATGGCGTATTAAAAATTACCCTGGCCAAGCAACAGCAGAAGAAAAGTCAACAGATTGAAATTAAATAAAATTCCTCATGTATACAAGAGTCGTCGTGATCACTGCGGAGCTGATTGCGGCGACTCTTTGTTTTTGGGGAGAGTTGTTGTTATCTAAAGCAGAGTCTTTTGATTTACTCGGCCTGCGAGGGCGCTAATTGTTTTGCCAGTTGGCGCAGGTGATTCCAGTCGGCGTGGAGTAGTGGGCTGTGGGCGAAATGTTTTTCGAATTCCGGGTGGGACATTTTCAGTAGTTGATCCGGTTTAATGGAGTAGTGTCGCGGCTGGAAACCTGGTTCTTTAGCAGCGGTGGTGTTTTGGTTGAACGGGCAGGTGTTCTGGCAGAGGTCGCAGCCGAATATCCATTGGGCGACTTGGGGATTTTTTAATATTTCCTTATTGGGTATGGTTGATTTGGCTTCGATGGTTAGATAGGAAATGCAGCGTCGGGCGTCCAGGGTTCGCGGCTGAACCAGTGCCTGGGTTGGACAGGCGTCGAGGCAGCGAGAACAGTCGGCACACTGATCGGCGGCGGGCTGATCGTGATTGAGCGGCAGGTCGGTAACAATCTCGCCCAGGACCAGCCAGGAGCCAAACTGCTGATTGATGAGCAGGTTGTTTTTGCCGATCCAACCTAATCCGGCACGAGCGGCGAGTTCTTTTTCCGCCAGGGGGGCGGTATCAACGAAACAGCGCAGCAGATGTTGATGGTCGGGTTGGTTATGTTGAGCTGAAATAAAATCGGCAAGTTGTTTGAGTTTGTTTTTGACGACGAGATGATAATCGGTTCCCCAGGCGTAACGTGCGATTTTGCCGCGAGCGAGATGAGAAAAATTATCGGGATCCGGCTGATAGTAATTCAGGGCGGTGCAGATGACACTGCAGGCCCCGGGGACAAGTTGGTCAGGGTGGATTCTTTTGTTGACGTTGCGGGCCAGGTAATCCATTTCTCCCTGGTAATTATTGCGGAGGTAATTGTGCAGTTGATCGGAGTGGGCAATTGGATCGGCGGAGGTAATGCCGACCAGATCGAAACCCAACTGTAAGGCAAAAGATTTGATCTGATCGCTGGTGATTGAAACGGACATAAACTGTCCTCTGTGCAGAACCGGGCTATATATCCAGGTTTTTCACTTCCAAGGCATGGCGTTCAATGAAGTGTCGTCGTTTTTCGACGTTTTCGCCCATGAGTATGGAAAAGAGCCGATCAGCTTCGGCGGCGTCATCGAGTTTTACCCGTAGCAGAGTTCTTTTTTCGGGGTCCATGGTAGTGGACCAGAGTTCATCAGCATTCATTTCGCCCAGGCCCTTGAAACGCTTGAGGGTAATGCCGCGGGAGCCGAGGTCGCGAATGCCCTTGACAATGGACTGGGGATTAGGTACATCGATTTCATTTTCGTCGCTGTCGATGAGGGCGAATTTAGTGCTGATGTGTTCGCCGGAAATAGTTTGTTCGGACCGCCGGAAGTAGTCCTGAGGTTGAAGGTCAAATTGGGCCATTTCGACTCTTAGTTCGTTTAGGCGGTGGACTTCGTGCATTTCCTGGGTTTCGATCTGCCGAATGAGGAGGGGCTCGCTGTCTTTGTTGACGTCACCGATTTTTTCCGCATTTTCCCGGTTTTCATTTTCTCCGTTGCTGTCATTTCCATTGGTTACCGCTTCAAGTTCGGCGCAGCGTTGATTGTAGGTCTGTTCATTGTAGAAGTATTCCATCTGCCCATCGACGACAACCAAATAAGCGGGAAAACCGCCTTCGTCGGGAAGATCGTTGTTGACAAAGGCCTGCATATCGATGCCGCGACGGCGCAGGACGCGCAATTGTTCCTCGGCGTCAATGAGCACCTCCAGCAATTTTGTAAGTTTGTCACCTTGGACAATGATGTCGTCGGAATGCTCCTGGCGGATTCGTAGTTTGGTGCCCTGGAGTCCTTGTGAAGTAAGACGTTGGCGCATTTCGGATTCGTTAATGACGTAATTTTTTTGCCGTTTATGGGCGATTTCATAGAGCGGCGGCTGGGCGACAAAGAGGGCGTCGTTGCTGATCAACTCGCGCATCTGACGAAAGAAAAAGGTCAGCAGCAGTGTGCGGATGTGGGCGCCGTCAATATCGGCATCGGTCATGATAATGACTTTTCCGTAGCGACGCTTTTCAAAGTTGAATTCGTCGGCTCCGATGCCGGCGCCAATGGCGGAAACCATTACGCGAATTTCCTCATGACTTAGCATTTTGTCGAGGCGGGCTTTTTCGACGTTGAGGATTTTACCTTTGAGCGGCAAGATGGCTTGGAAGCGTCGGTCGCGGCCGCTTTTGGCGGAGCCTCCGGCGGAATCACCCTCGACCAGGTAAAGTTCGGTGCTTTCGATGTCTTTGCTGGAACAGTCGCTGAGTTTGCCGGGCAGGTTGGCGCCGCTGAGTGCACCTTTTCGGCGGGTAAGATCGCGGGCTTTGCGGGCGGCTTCGCGGGCCATAGCGGCCTGGACACCCTTATTAACGATCAGCTTGGCAACGCTGGGGGTTTCTTCCATGTACTGGGCAAGCAATTCATTAACCGTGGTTTCGACGAAGCTGCCAACTTCAGGATTCATCAGGCGGACTTTGGTTTGGGCTTCGAACTGTGGATCTGATAGTTTTACTGAAACAATAGCGGTCAGGCCTTCACGAAGGTCGTCACCGGCAGGAGAAGCGGTGCCTTTGAGCAGGTTGTTGTTGCGGGCGTAAGTGTTAAGGGTGCGGGTCAGGGCGGAGCGGAAGCCGCTCAGGTGGGTACCGCCGTCGAGGTTATGAATATTATTGGCAAAAGCAACCACATTTTCGGTATAGCCGGTGGTATATTGCAGGGCAATTTCACATTCCAGGTTGTTTTCGGGATCGGACTTTCGAAAGTGGATTACTTTTTTATGTAGCACATCTTTGCTGTCGTTGAGGTGTTCCACAAAAGCGACCAGCCCCTTTTCGAAAAAGTATTCTTCGTTAAGATCGTCACGCTGATCAGAAAGGGTAATCTTCAAGCCGGCGTTGAGGTAGGCTAGTTCGCGTAATCGGTGGGCCAGGATATCGAATCGAAACTCGACATCAGGAAAAATATCCGGATCGGGCTTGAAGGTGGTTTTGGTGCCGGTTCGTTTGCGTGGGCCGATGATACGCATTTCGCCTTTTTTTATGCCACGGGCAAATTCCATGCGGTAGCAGTTGCCGTCGCGCCCGACTTCGACTTCCAGCCATTCCGAGAGGGCGTTTACGACGGAAACTCCAACGCCATGGAGGCCACCGGAAACTTTGTAACTTTTGCTGTCGAATTTTCCACCGGAGTGCAGGATGGTGTGAACCACTTCCAGGGCGGGTTTGTTGGTGCTTTTTTCGGCGCCGACAGGAATGCCGCGGCCGCTATCCTCAACGGTGCAGCTGCCGTCGGCGTTAATTTTAACTTTGATGGAGTCGCAAAAGCCAGCCATAGCTTCGTCGATGGAATTGTCAACGACTTCATTGACCAGGTGATGCAGGCCACGAGCCTGGCGGTCGCCGATATACATCTCCGGGCGCTTGCGAACCGCCTGAAGCCCTTCGAGAACGGTGATTTGTTCGGCACCGTATTCTTCGCCACTAGTTACAGATGTTACCATTGCGTTATCATCTTTCAGAGTGTTGTTTTCCTCCTGGGCAGATTTTTTGTCGTCAGCAGACGGAGAAGAACCGGGGTATTGTTCTAATTCTGAATTTGGTTGATTGTTGGTTGATTCCATTTTTTACTAAACTTCTTTTATTGTCTGTCATTGTGATATTTGGCGATTTTTACACCTTCTTCGTTTGTTTTATACCAGATTCCCCGGACAAATTTTATGTCCGAAAGCATTACTTCGGGACAAAGTTCGTACAATTGCGTAAGCAGATTTTCTTTCAGTAAAGTCAACTCATGCAGGCAGGGGGCGTTGTCCACCAAAACTCTCAATCGTCCGCTGCGAATGTTTTCCAGGCAGGTATGCTCTATCAGTTCATCGGGCAGTAATTGTTGCCAGGCGTGGGCCAAAAAAGCCAGTTTTCTTTGGCGCGGGTACACGTCCCGTTTCATAAAGCTTCGCACCAGATTCTTTAGCGGCAGCGCTGAAGGTTTTTTTTGGCAGTTTTTGGTAACCTGCTCAAGTTTTTGATCGTCCCAGTCTGCCATAACTACACGGTCACCGGCATAACAACGTAAAGGAAGTCTTTGCCGGTACGAATCAATCCGGGTTTATTGCCGTCGCTGAACTCACAGGTTATCTGGGGCCCCTCCAGTACCCGGAGAACGTCAAGGATATACTGTGGACTAAATCCAATTTTTAAAGGCTCGCCTTGGTATTCGATTTTCATATTAATTTCTGCGTCGCCGGCTTCAGGGGTGCTGGAAGATAAGCACAATTGGTCTTTGGAAAAGGTCATCAGAATACCACGAGACTGTTCATTAGTAAGCAGAGCAGCTCGTCTAACCGCACTACGGAGTGCTTCGCTATCGATCTGGATAATTTTGTCGCAGCCGGATGGAATAACATCGGTATATTTTGGAAAGCGCCCCTGAACCAGATTGCAAGTCAGTTTCGCCAAGGTGGTACTGGTGGTTATATGGTTACCACTGAAGGCTATTTTGACCATTTCATCCGGAGTATTCAGGATGTGTTCCATGACAGTCATGGCTTTGACGGGAACAATGGCATTCTCTGCCAATTTGTTTTTAGCTGCCTTGCATTCCCCCTCAATCATAGCCAATCTTCTTCCGTCGGTGGCAACCATACGCAGTTTTTTACCCTCTTGCTCCCAAAGTACTCCGTT
Source organism: Sedimentisphaerales bacterium (assembly GCA_016934515.1). Lineage (GTDB taxonomy): Bacteria > Planctomycetota > Phycisphaerae > Sedimentisphaerales > SM23-30 > JAFGSR01. The sequence goes on along the minus strand of JAFGSR010000135.1, from coordinate 31,970 downwards.
TATGGCATAGCGGGTGTTTTCCCGGGCAGCGGCGAAAGCAGTATGGTGAATCATTCTTTTGAGGTTAACAGCTTTTATTTCAACACATATTTCCTCCTGGGCAGCAGAAACTGTCGGAAAATCGTCAGGATCGTGGCCATAAATTCTATATTTACTATCTTTACCATTGATGTTACAGGCTGCTTCATCAACAATCAGATCAATTGTTTCATCTCTGCTCTCGTGAAGAATAGCCGCAATACGGTCGGCGGGAATGACGGTTGCTCCTTCTTCGATCACCTGGACCTGGGGAACAATGTGCTCCAGGGTGATTTCGTTATCGGTAGCAATTACCGTGAGCTTTTGGTCTTTTTTCTGCGTCTCTAGTTTGGCACATTGCAAAATTGGTTTTGGGGTGCGCGCCGGGACAATGGATGACGCCAGTTGGACCGCTTCATACAGTGCGGCACGATTGCATTTTACATTCATAAACTAATTCCTCCGGGCAGTTTCGACTAAGTTTACCTGTTTTGAAACTCGCTGTCTGCAAAATTTTGGGGACTACTTGCGTTGAAATTTTCAGTCGATCAAACGCCTTATTATTACATAGAGTAATTATATAATCCAGTAGTATTATTCATATAAGCAGTGAATTATGTGAACAATAATAGAAATTATCCTAAATCCTAATCAGAAAAGAACTTAACGAATAATCGGATTGTGGAAAACCTGTGAGATTTGGTAGGTTAAATCAGGTTTCATTTAAGGATTTTACAGGCGGTTGACAAGATGGGATGAAATGATGGAATGTTGTGTCGTCAAGAGGGATTATATCACAGGGAATCCACAAGATTTTTAATGGAATATAACAGATGGTGGTTATGAAAATTATGTCTGTTTCTGTGTGAAATTCGACATATTGAGTAGGTTGAAATGGAAGTTTAATACCAATAAACAAGTTTTTAATAGAGGTAATCTGTAACATCAAATCCGTCTATTTGAGTGATGTACAGGTCCGCCCGCTGAGAGAGGTTTATATCTTTTTCATCTATTTCATTGTTTTTTTTGGTTTTTTGATTCTGTACCAGAGATAAATCGATGGGGCGGACGGTTGGATGGCAAGGATGTTTTAAGTTAAGTTCTGTTATTACAGCTAATTGTCCGTTGTTAAGTAGGACTTGTTCGCCGGGAGTAAAAGGGGGAACCGTTTCTAAAAAAGCGTCGAAAATAATCGGATCAAACCATTTTTTGTAACCTGGTTTTTTTAATCGTGCCAGAGCGACGATAGATGGAGCTTTTCGGCCGTCCGGCAGGTATCTAAAGCCGTCGAAACGGTCGGCCAGAGAGGCGATACGGCAAAAAATGTGGATTTCCTTTCCTTTAAGAGGAATCGGTGCGGAAGCCAATAGAGGATTTTCCTTACGTGGAGGAAATCCGCTGCCGTCAAAATGCTGATGATGGTTGAGAATCACCTGAGCGGTACTGGGATCAATGCCGCCTTGAATCATTTCGAAACCGGCCTCAGTGTGTTTTTGCCAAAGCGGATCGCCGCGATCCTGTGCAGTCAGGCGAAAAGACCGCATTTCTTCGGGCAGGGCAAGCTTGCCGATGTCGTGTAGCAGGCAGCCGACGCCCATCTGTGTGAGGTTGTAGGCTAACTGGGCGGGCAATTTGGGTCTTTCGTGGATCAGGTAGGACTCCAAACGAATGCCGATCAGCATGGCTAGGTACGCTACGGTTATGCCGTGCAGGAAAATATCATCCGAAGCACCATGTAGTTCATTAATGAAAATGGATTGTTTGTTACGGGTGCTCAATATTCGTAAGAACAAATCCGTGGTTTGTTTGACATATTGGGAATATTCTATGTTAGCTAGAGCTAAATCCTGAGTTTCAGTAAATTGTTCTTTTAAAGAGGTGTAAATTTCCTGTTGCTGGTCAATAATTTGAGGATCAAGCACATCATCGAGAAAATCCAGACTGGGATATCTGATCCAGAGGCTGAAAACCCTTAATTGGTTCAGACGCTTGATTTGTTCGTTGTCGAGAGTAAACCCGGACTTGAGCAGGACGTGATCTGGTTTTTTGGGGTTGTTGACTGCTCTAGCCAACACCATTCCCGGCCGGGCCTGTTCAATGTGCACTTTTAGCATGGCATAAAACCTTGTGCTTTGCCACCTTATCAAACATTAAGGCGTTTTTATGATCCGATAACCGATAACAGCAAATCTTTCGCAGCGATATAATAATTATCGTCCGGACAGAGGAGTTTCTTGATGTGCCCAGGCTTGCTAAGCTATAAGTTTTCAACAATTTTTCCCCCAAGCTGGTAGGCTTGTGCCAGAATACCGGGAGATTGTTTAATGGAACCTTTCTCGTCGAAACCCTCAAAAAGGAGGTTTTCCCAGTAATCCATATCGAGGGCGTCGAAGAACCACTTCATGGTGATTTTGCTGCCAGCAAAGACCTTGGGGCCGTGGGTAGCTCCTACAGAGATAAAGATGCCTCGACGGTTGGGTTGTTCCGGAGTTCGCAAATGCTGTTTGAGGATGTATTTGCGTGACCAGAAAGTCTGGCAGCGATCGATAAACAGTTTTGCCTGAGCACAGTGGGCCATGAAATAAATCGGACTGGCCAGAACAAGCCAATCTGCAGCAAGGAGCTTAGGGTAGAATTGTTGCATGTCGTCTTTGATTATGCAGTTACCGTCATTTTGGCAGTAGTCACAATGGGTGCAGGATTTTATGTTTAAGCCCGTCAAATGAATCTTCTCTATGAAATGGCCACTGGAAACGGGAGAATCAGCCGGAATCATAACGGTGGAATTATGGTCCCGCCTTCCGGTAATACATTGGTGATCGCCTAGTGCATCACCAACCCCTCGCAACAGTTGATCCAGAAGTAAATCAGTATTGCCGCCTTTACGCGGGCTGGATGAAATCGCCAAAAGATTCACGCTGTCTGTTCCTGTTCTGGCGGTCTGTTCCCATTCCGCGGAGTTTATGAGACAGGCCGGGCAGAAAAATCCAGCGCGAATCCACGTTAACCGCGAAATCATCCATAAACCATGCGTTCCTGGGCAACGACACGAAGTTTTGCCAGGGCTTTGTTTTGTATCTGCCTGATTCGTTCTTTGGTAAGCCCCAGCCTAGCTCCAACCTCTTTAAGTGTCAAGGCGGAGTTGCTTTTCTCATCCAGGGAAAATCGCATTCTAACCACGGATTCTTCGACATTGGACAACTCCGCCAGATTGTTCGAAATGATAGATCGGACCTCATCAACCCATTCTTCGTGTTTTTCCTGGCGAAGGTTTTCCAAATAGTTGTCTTTCTCGAAAGCGTAATCCAATTGGGCCGGGAACCTGGTGCGGTATCGATAGCTCATTTTGGCGGTTCTGGAGAAACCCTTGAAAATGGCCCTACAGGCGTAGGTGCTGAATTTGAACCCGCGGGAACAGTCGAATTTGTCCGTCGCCCGCAGAAGGGCCATGCTGCCCTCACTTACCAGATCGGTGAATTCCACACCGGGAAAATCAGATCGCTTGGCCATTGCCAGGACTAAACCCATATTCGCGGTTACGATTCTGCTACGGGAATCCTGCTGACAGTCATACCAACTCAGCAGCTCGTTAATAAGTTGTTTAGACCAACGACTACTGAGCAATTTCCGGCGAATCTGGCACATTTTATACCTGCAGTAGTTTAGCTTGAGAAATAGGCTGACTTCCTCTTCAGCAGAAAGTGCTTTACCCGGAACAACTTTAATGTCCTGGTTCATCACGTCCTTCATAACGGTAGGTTTACGCAGGCGATTGTCAGGAATATAAGCGATCGGCTCGGCGAGGAGCTCTTCCAGGGTCTCCTTGCTGGATAAAGGTATGTCAATACGAGCCAGCTTTCTGACCAACGAAGCTGATTTTTTATTATTTTGTAATTTCATCGTATTACCTCCTTAGGCGCGATCTCAACAAGTTTCATGTTACTGAAACACATATAGTGCAACATCTGTGCCAAAAGAAGTTATATGATAATTATAAAATGTAAGTCTTTTGTTGTTAATTGTTTATGATTTTCAGGCCAATGTTTTCATCTATTATTAAATTATGTCTCTAAAATGAGACACTTTAGAAAGATAATAAAATAGGAGGCATGAATCATGGCCTTTAATCCCGTTTTTTTCGCTTTAAAAGTGATAATCCATACAATCGTTAAATGTGTATCAGGCTTCTGGTTGTATCAAATCTTTTTATGAGACATATTCGGGAAAATAGAAGCCAAGATCAGTTGGTTTAATAGCTTATTATTTTAAAATTTAAGGGTTTTTGTGGAGATAAGCCAAATATTCACGATTTTACTTTAATGGCATATGTCTCATTTATGTGATACATTTCTATTTCTGTTTGTTTAGGCGGAAATGAAAGTTTTTTATTAAACCACTTTACAATAAAGGTTTACGGTTATTTTTTAAAAATCAAACTCAACTGGTACGCTCTTTGCGAAATGGAGTAACGGCGGCCATAGCTTTACCGACGGAGGTTGTAAGAGATGGAAAGAAAATGTAACAGAAATCTTAGAAAAGCACTGATCCTGGCGGAAGAGATTTTAAAGCTGGCCGATGAGGGCGATCTGGTTCGCAGAGATGTTGGCTGCGGCGTGTTGTACGGCACGATGCGTGATAGCGGCTATAAGATTCGCACCCTGGCCCAGGCGGAATTAAAGGTTCACCAGGCCCGTAAATCGACCAAACAGCAACCGAGCACCAATCCGGTGTTCGGGCACGCCTGAATGGAGGTTGATTATTTATGTGGGATTATACCGAAACGCTAAAAGATCATTTTTTCAATCCCCGCAATGCCGGGGTAATAGAAGATCCTGATGCGGTGGGGGAAGTGGGATCGCTGGCCTGCGGGGATGCGCTGCGTTTAATGTTTAATGTTTCCAACGATGGCAAGATCAGCGATGTGAAATTTCAAACCTTTGGTTGCGGCAGCGCCATTGCGTCGGCTTCGGCACTTACCGAGATGATCAAGGACAAAACCCTCGAAGAAGCCGAGAAAATTACTAACCAGGACATCGCGGAATTTCTAGGTGGGCTGCCGGAACAAAAAATGCATTGTTCGGTAATGGGACGCGAAGCCCTCGAAGCAGCCATTGAAAATTACCGTACTGGTGCTACCAAAAAACACGAGCTGGAAGGCAATGTGGTTTGTACATGTTTTGGCGTAACCGACGATGAAATCAAGCGAGTGGCTCAGGAAAACAATCTTAAAACAGTAGAGCAGGTTACTAATTATTGCAAAGCCGGCGGTGGCTGTGGTGGCTGCCGGGGAGATATTGAAGAAATCCTGCAGCAACTGCAAAGAGAAACCGTCCCGCCAACAGAGAATCGAATTATTAATCCCGTAAAACAAAAAAATCGACCCATGACCAACATCGAGAAGATCAAGCTGATTCAGCAAACCCTGGATCAACAGGTTCGCCCGGCTCTGCAAGCCGACGGCGGCGACATTGAGTTGATCGATGTGGTGGAAAATCGAGTAATTGTGGCTATGCGGGGGATGTGTGCCCGTTGCCAGGTGTCGGAATTTACACTGGCCGATGTGGTTCAAGCCAAACTGCATGAATTTGTCAGTGATGACCTAATAGTGGAAGAGCTCAAAACGTGAAAAATGTTTATTTAGATAACAACGCGACGACGCGTATGGCAGACGAAGTGCTGGCCGAGATGATGCCGTTTTTGACGGATCGTTACGGCAACCCTTCCAGCATGCACACTTTTGGCGGGGAAAATCGCCATGTCGTGGATCGGGCACGTCAGCAAGTGGCCGAGCTTTTGGGTTGTCATGCAGACGAGATAATTTTCACTGGCTGCGGCACGGAAAGCGACAACACCGCCATTCGCGGCATTGCTTATCTTGACAAGAAAAAACAGCATATTATTACTACCCGTGTAGAGCACCCAGCCGTGCGGACTACCTGTCGTCAGTTGCAGCGGGAGGGATTTCGGTTGACGGAATTGCCGGTGGACGAAAAAGGCCGACTGAATCTGGATGATCTGCGTCAGGCGCTTACCGATGATACTGCTCTGGTGAGCGTGATGTTTGCCAACAATGAAACAGGAGTACTTTTCCCGCTGGCCCAGATCGCGGCGGTCGTCAAGGAGCGCGGAGCAATTTTGCACACCGACGCCGTTCAGGTGGTGGGCAAGATTCCTATCGACTTGTCGCGGTTGCCGGTTGATCTGTTGAGTTTTTCCGGCCACAAGCTGCACGGTCCCAAGGGGGTTGGAGTGCTTTATATTCGCCGGGGTACTTCTTTGTTGCCGTTGCTGCTTGGCGGCCACCAGGAATTCGGTAAGCGCGGCGGCACGGAAAATGTGGCGGGGATCGTAGGCGTGGGTAAGGCCTGTGAATTGGCCAGAGAGCATCTGGACGAAGAAAACAAACGGGTAGGCAAACTGCGTGATAGGTTGGAACAGGGAATTTTGAAAAATTGCCCGGACGTGAAAATTAACGGTGACGTGAATAATCGATTGCCCAACACCACCAACATCGGCTTTGAATACATTGAAGGCGAAGCGATTCTGCTGATGCTGGACCGTTTGGGAATCGCCGCTTCAAGCGGATCGGCCTGCACCAGCGGTTCGTTGGAACCTTCGCATGTGCTGCGGGCGATGGGAATTCCGTTTACGTCGGTGCACGGAGCAATTCGGTTCAGTCTTAGCCGATATAACACCGAACAGGAAATCGACTACGTAATTCGGGAGATCCCCGCGTTGATAAAACGGTTGCGTGAATTGTCGATGTTTACCCTCAAAGACGCCTCACCGCAAGCACCTTATGAACGAAAACCACAGATTACCGCGACAGCAAAGACGCCTTAGATGGCATGTCTCAGGTTGGATGAGAAAGCCTCATGAAAAGTTAGAAAAGAATACTTCTTTACCAATCGGCCTGGGAGAGAGAGAAACCTGATAGCTGGTTTTGCGACAAATCTGGTGTGGTCCGGCAAAAGTTGCGGTTTTATTAGATTCGGATCAGAAATTTTCTTTCTGGAGATTTAGCAACTGTTGTTGGGCTAGCTTTTTTATTTCCGGGGATAGGCGGGGGATGAGCGGCTGACGTTGGGGGTACATTTGTCTTTGTAACTGTAAAAAAGCTTCTTCGTTGTCCAGGGCTTTTTGCAGACATTCAATGGCTTGTTCACGCCAGTTTTCCAGTTGTAGCAACGGTCCATAAGTTATCAGTAAATCAGCATGGCTAATAAGCATTTCAGATTTAACCGGATACCGCTCCAGGGCTTTCCGGGAATTTGTCAGGGCCTTTTGGGCGTAATTTTTTTCCTCGTCACCACCTTTCCCGGCAGCGGACAGATAGAACTCACTAAGAAACTTATAACCGTTGTGGTCGGCACGGTTGCGCTTAATCAGTTCCTCCAGAGCTTTCCGGGTTTGTTCGAAATAACTTTGATTATTGCAATTGGAGTTCAGCCAGAGCAGCATAGAAATTTTGCTGCAGAAATATGTCGGCTCCGGATTTAGCGAGTCGGTTTCCGCAGCTAGATTAGCTTGATCGCGGGCCTTCTCCAATATTTGAACCCATCTGGTTTCATATTCCGCAGATGAGTCACCAATGGGATAAGCAGAAGATTTTCCGGCTGATTCTGCCCTGAAGTTTGACTGCCGGACTAAGATTTCCGCTTGCCCAAGCTGGTTTTGAGATCGGCAGATTGGTACAACAATTTTTATCAGTAAAACAACGAAAATTAACACCCCCGCCAGGGCCATCAACCATCTTGCCAATGGTTTGTTGCCCAGTTGCAGCGCTGAATCATGTTGGTTGGGATGACTTAGTGAAGATCCCAATGGGCGGGTCTGACGAATTGCCAGAACCACCCCGATCAAAGCAAAAAACAACGTGCCCACGCCGGGATGAAAAATAGCGAAGTCGATGCAGTTGTGCAGCAAAAATCCCAGGATTCCACAACTCAGTATCAAAATTGCAATGCCGGAATGGATTTGAACTTTCGACTCAGCATGGCTTGGAATTGTCGATTGAATTCCTCCGAGAGTGCCCAGAATAATCGAACTCATTAAAAAAGCTCCCAGCCATATCGCAGCCGGCATAGCGAAAGAGATGATAAAAACGCTGCGGCGATCAATTTCGCTTACCCCTGCAAATTCACTGACCCCCAGCCTGATCAAAACAATGCCAATCAGCACCAACACCGCCCAGACAGTGATTATCAACGGTGATGGTGCCCAGGCGAAAGGGTTCATTTGAATAGCTGAAGATGCGGATTTTGGTTTGGAAGGGAGATTTGGTTGTTGATTTGCCAAATCAGTAGCAGCCCATTTCCTGATTGTAGAATCAACTTGCGGCCGCCGTGTTAAGCGAAAACAAATTGCCAATATCGCGACCACCAGACCGATTAACGCCAACAATCCCCACTGACTCCATAAAGCCAGGAAAAAACAGTGCGGATCAGCGACAACTTCCGGTGCCGCTGCATCGACATAGTGGCGATAGTAAGTGGCAAAGTTTTCCCCGCCAACACCGGTGAACCAATGATCGGCAATCATTTGGGCGGCACCCTGCCAGTATTGCCAACGCACCCACATGGAAAGGGTCGGCAATCGACCGTATTTTGACCCATACATCGCGATTGTTGTGATAGTCAGCGCAATCAGAACAACTACCCCGGCAATAACCACGTTTCGGTGTTTACAAAAAAACTTTCGCCCGAACCATAACAAACCCATCAGCCCCATCGCAAACAAACAGCCGACAATGCCGCCCTTGCTTCTGATAATGAAAAGCGCCGCTATCTGTAACAAAATAAACACCACCAAAGCAAAAGCGGACAGCCATTGCCACTGAGTCATTTTGCGTTTGAAGCCGTCCAGCAGCAAAGCCACACTGGCCATGATCGACAGGATAAAAAACGCCGCCACGGTGTTGCTGATGGCAAAAAAACCACCAATGTCACCGCTGGCAATTCGCCCGGCAAAATTAGCCGCTTCGTAACTGCCCGGTTCGATCCCCTGGGTGGCCAAAACCGCGTTGGGATTTCTCGCAAAATCTTCCATCATTGCCGGCATGTCGTAAATAAATTGCTCCAGGCATCGATAGGCCACCGTAACTCCGGTTGCCACCACCACGCAAAGCAGCAGTCGTTGTTTGGCCGGGCTGTTCAGTAACTGCACCAGCAGCATTGCCAGAATCATCTGACTAAGCAAGACACAACTGGATACCAGCGCTTTATGTTGATTGGAAGCCGCCATTGTGGAAATTACCGCGGCAACTGAAAACAATACCAGTGGAATAACCAGAGAAGTCTTGCACCAACCAAACGACCCCTGTGACAGGTGACTGAGCAGCCATACCAATCCCGCCAGCCAAATCAGCCCGGAAAAAACCACCATGCTCACGGTTTCCCCCTGAGCAATATCAACATTTACCGCCGAGCCGGTCAACATACGATTAAAAGGGAACGCTTCGTTGATCTGACAGCGACCGGCAATCACTACTGCACAAAATATCAGCAGCACCATATCAACCAGCCGAATCCACAGCTTTTCAGCACTCTCGTTTTGTTGAAGTTGAGCGGTCATATTTAAGTAAGATTAGACGTCTTTCAAAGCAAAATTTTCGCGGAAACATTCAGCTTTTGTCCGGCTGTTCCAGAATAGCGATAATCAGCACAATCAACACCGTCTGGATAAAAACCAGGATAGCGCCGGTTTGTGAAAGCTGATGAAGAAAAGTTGCTCCCAAACCGCACCCGGCGGTGGCCAGGTAAATAGTCAAAACCGCCTGGCGGTGCGACATGCCCCGCTTGACCAGCCGATGAGAAAAATGCTGCTTGTCACCCACAAAGGGACTGGCCCCCTGTGAGAGACGCAGCAACGTAACACTGATAAAATCGTAAAGCGGTACCGCCAGCACCACCACCGGAATAAATGCGGAATACCAAAAACCGCTTTGGGCGGATTCATGATAATAAGTCGTGCGGATCGTAGCCACCGCGATCAACATCCCCACCAGTAAACTGCCGGAATCACCCATGAAAATTCGAGCCGGGGCAAAGTTGAAAACCAGAAAACCCGCCAATGCTCCAATCAACAGCGCCAGCAAACCGCCCACAAAAACCTGACCGCTGCTCAGAGCCGCCGAGAGAATTATGATCGCACAGATCATTGCTATTCCCGCCGACAGCCCGTCCATATTGTCCAGAAAATTAAACGCGTTGATAATCACCACGATCCACACCATCGACAATAGCATAGTAACTATCGCGTTCGGAATGAAAAAGCTGAACCGCATCCCACCGATAGTCGCTAGTAGTGCCGCGACTGTCAACTGAACCACCAGCTTAATCCAGGGGCCCAACGCTTTTTTGTCGTCGATAAGACCCATCACATGCAAAAGGGCACCCGACAGCACCAGCACCCCTGCCATAGGCGCCCGGCTACACAAACCCGCAATGTGTTGTCCGATTGCCTCCGGCAGCCAAGCCGGACAACCACACCTGTCGCACCATAAAGCAAAGCCGAGAACCGCCAGAATCGGAGCCATCGTAATCCAGAAAATCACAATGCCGCCGCCCAGTGGGATGGGATTAACATGAATTTTCCGCTGACCGGGTTGATCGACAAAACCCAACTTCAGTGCCCAGCGACGAACCAGCATGGTCATGACCACCGAACCCAAAAAAGACGCGACTATCAGAATAGCTATGTATTTGGTTTCTGCGATGATTGCTGCTCCAGTAATTTTTCTCGTACCGCGCTCAAAAATTCATCGTATTTTCCGCTGCCGTAATCAGGGTAAGTAAAGGGCCAACTTTCCCATTTTCCCTGGTGAAACTGCAGCGTACACTCGGCATAAATCGACTCACCTATATATATACGATGAGAATAATTTTTTGTTGATGCCAAAACCAGCTTGCTCGGCTCAATATAACCGGGGTCCAAATTTATCGGCCGCTCAACCCCCAATTCCCGCCCAATATTAGTCTGGGCCAACGCGCTTTCCAAGGCGTTGCTTTGATGTTTTGCCGTTGCTAAATCAGCAGGATCAATCAACTCAGCAAAACTGACAAATTTACGTAAGAGACTGTCACCCATCTGCTTTTTGTAATAGCGAGTAAAATCAAACTCCATAACCTGGCTGTAAATATCAATAGGCCCCCACCGGACGAACATTTCCAACTCAGCAGCTGTAAAGAGTTCTTCCAACTGACTCAACATCCCCACGATCAACTTAACTTGTTGTGGCGGTTTAATCTGTGCCATAAATATCTTGATACCATAGCAGGAGCAGAGAAGTTTTGCAAAACAAATGAAAAAAGACCACTGATCGACGTGCCTTATCCCGTTTCCGGCCGACCGACCAGATAGATACGGTTTTTTCCACTACGTTTGGCACTGAGCAAAGCTTCGTCAGCTTTGAACATCAGCTCCTCAGCCGTGTTACCGTCCCACGGGAAACTCGCCACGCCGCCGCTGATGGTTAGTTTGCCCCGGGCTTCAGGACCCAGCGAACTGAAATCGCTGGCTCGCAGAATCCGCCGAAAACGATTACTCAGGAACATCGCCAGTTCCGGGTGACTACGCGGGGGCTTTTCATTGGTTGCCGGAGTCGAATCTTCAGTGGGCGTCTCGATAAATTGGGCTAATTTCACCGCCGTCGGAACCGTAGAATTTTTCCGCGGACTCTTGTACCGCTGCCGCGACTGACCGGAGTCCCAAAACAGCACCGCAAATTCATCACCACCTATCCGGGCCACAACATCATGTGTTCGGCAGCACCGCTGCATTAACCTGGTTGCCTGGAAGAGAATCTCGTCCCCGGCGTTGTGGCCGTAAGTGTCATTGAAATGCTTAAATTCATCAATATCAAAAATCAACAGCGTCACATCCGTATGCCGGTGATGACTTTGTTCGATGATTTGTCGCATGAAGTATTCCAGATAACGGCGGTTGTAAGCTCCCGTCAGTTCGTCAACGATAGCTAATTGCTTCAGGCTTTCGTCACGCCGGGCCAGATATAAAAAAGTCCCGATAAACTCGCCCGCCTGCCGGGCCATCGCCAAGGTTGCCTCATCCAGTTTTTCCCTTGGACCCAGGATCATTTTCCCCTCCACACCCGCAGGACCCTGCAGAATAACCATGCAACCCGGTGAATCCGGCATTGGATTTTCTATTGAATCCCCCGACAGGATTTGCATCCGCTCCAGCCCCAAAGCCTCAGCTAAAATCATCCGACCCTGCTCCAACAGCACCGCTTTGCCCCGGGGAATCAAACGTGCCAGTTCATGATACTTACCCAGCAGCCTGCTCATTCGGCCGTCGATAGCTTCAGCAACAACACAATCAGCCGATTCCGCGTCACTGGTACGGCGCAAAACTGCACCATCGCGAGCAGAATCCACCCTCGCGCCGGAAACATCAGCCCGAAACAATTTCAACAACTGACCCGATGAAATGGGCCAAATAAAATAATCATCCGCACCCGCTTTTAATCCGCTTCGGGCGTGGTTTTCGCAGTAAGGTTCACCGTAAGTGAATATTCTTGCCGACCGACATACCCGACGCAACGCCCGAACCGCTTCTGCCGTCCGATTGCCCAGCCGTGCCGCGTTCAGCAAAATTATTTCCGCGGGTGTTTCACCCAGCTTAATGATGCCGTCCAGAGCGTTATCAACACACCGCAACGAAAAACCACCCAGCCGCTCGCGCAACATCGCTGCCAGAGAACCGTCATCACCCAACAACAGAATGGATTCGGTTCTGGTCGGACCAGAATCACTGATTGTTTCAGATTGATTTCTCATTTTGCAATTGCACCAAACGGTTCAATTCCCGTTACCCAACAAGGCATCCAGTTCTTCCCGGCTAAGCAACGGTTCATCAATCGACCTGGAAGTTGATTTTTTCGTGATTTTCCTGACTTCCATCGGCATCTGTTGACTCGGGGGCAAGTCCTCCGGAGCGTTTTTAGCCGAAGCAATATCACGATTGGTTATTTCGTTAATTATTGGATCGACGATTTTCCGATCCTGTTGCCGTGATTCAGATTTGCAAACTTCCAAACTCGCCGATTCCAAATTCACCATTTCCATATTCACCGGCCCAGGTTGAGACCACTCCACCAGAACAGCTTCCAGGCGCACCTGCAACTGATCCAAATCAAGATAAATCTCATCAGCACCCAACGATTGAGCCTGGATCAACTTTGCACGGTTGTCAAATACCGAAAACGCTACTGTGCTTACCCCGTTAATCCTCACCCCACTGGCAAAAATACGCATCTCCTGACTACGCAGGTAATCCACCATAACACACAACAGCAGCCTCCTGCCTGCCCGCCATTGCTCAACCATCTCCGCCGCAGCCTCATAAACATCCGCGCAGAAAATTACCTTGGTCGTGCTGTCCCCGTCCGTCAAAGCAGACTGAACAACCAGCCCCGCCAATTGCTTCAGCCGATCCTGGTCCCCCACGATCAAAATAGCATCGCAGCGAAACGCGTCCAGCCCTACCGTACTTTTACCTTTGTCTTCTCCCGCATCCATAACCCCATTCTATCACAAATAACCCTTTTTTGTCAAAACATCTTTGCTGACAACAGGTTATGTTAAAACTAATGCAACTTCTTGCCCAGCTAAGATTTACGCCGATAAATCCGACAATTCCTGCCGCAAATATTATCGTGCTCTAAATTAAACCTTCAAAACGCCGCATAATACTGGTAAATTAACCTCATCGCTGATTTTCCGAAATCTTAACGTCAATATTGAACTTGCTAAAAAAAGGATTTTTTTCATGGCCGACAACGAACGCCGACCAATAGCTCAACTCAACCATGCCGAACAGGTGAACCAGGTTTTTCTGATTTCCCAACCGCAACTGCGTAGCACTACCCGCGGTGATTATTACATCGCCGCATTCCTCAGTGACAGCACCGGAAAACTCAACGGACGTATGTGGCAAGCCTCAGAAGCCATCTTCAAATCCCTGCCCCAGGAAGGCTTCGTACGCATCAAGGGCCGCGTCGAAAATTACCAGGGTGCTTTGCAAATCGTTTTCGATGCCATCCGACCGGTCGATATCGATGAAGTAAACCTGGCCGATTTCCTGCCCCAGACCGAAAAAAATCCCGACCAGATGTTCGACCGCCTAAAAACCATCCTCGCCGACATCCAGAACCCCCACCTGGCACGCCTCGCCCAGGTTTTCCTCGACGATCAGGAACTGATGAAACAGTTCAAACAGGCCCCCGCCGCTATCGCCCTGCATCACGCCTACCTGGGCGGACTGCTCGAACACACCCTGTCTATGCTCGACCTGGCCTGCCGAATTCTTCCTCACTACCTCGAACTCAATGCCGATCTGGTCCTCACTGCCATCTTTCTGCACGACATCGGCAAAACCACCGAACTCGATTACGACATCAGCTTCAAATACAGCGATCAAGGCCGCCTCCTGGGCCATATTGTCAAAGGTGCCCTGCTCATCGAAGAAAAAATCCGCCAACTCGACCAAAGCTCCACCGAAAAATTTCCCAAAAAATTAAAAGACTGTCTCATCCACATCGTCATCTCCCACCACGGCATCCGCGAATATGGCTGCCCCGTCCTGCCCGCCATGCCCGAAGCCTTCGCCGTTCATTACATCGACAACCTCGATTCCAAAATCGCCCTGACCCTGGCCGAAATCAACAAAGACCCCGGCAACACCGACTGGACCAATTACGTCAGAGCAATCGAAGCACCCGTTTACAAATGCCGCGAATTCAACTAAACAAATAATCAGAGTAACAAATGAAAACTTTGTTTCAGTCGATGAAAAGTATCCGTCAAGGCTGCACGAGCATTGCACTTTGCATTATTTTGGTAAGTGTCCTGGGCTGCACACCTCAAGCTGTAATTATTAATCTGCCGAATGATGCCTGGAAAGTTGACGGGCCAATGGTAGCCAACGGGGACATTCCTTCGCCTCAGCAGGTTGCAAAAGATGCTTACAGCGCAAAAAAGTTAATAGAACAGCTCGCGCCTGATGGAGTTATCACTGTTTTCGGCAGCGCCCGAGCGCAGGAACATCAACAGCGTTATATCAATACCCGCCGGTTCGCTTATCAATGGACAAAAAAAATGGGCGACAAATACCCGATTCTCACCGGCGGCGGACCGGGAATCATGGCAGCCGCAAACCGCGGTGCCCGCGAGGCCGGCGGAAAGAGCCTTTATATCGGTTCTTATTTCAAAAGTGGAAAAGAATCCATCAATCCTTATTGCACCGCAGGCTACCTGGCTTCCAGTTTCGCCCAACGCGAAGCCGACATGGTCGATTACGCCGCCGCCGTGGTCGCAGCTCCCGGAGGCATAGGCACCGAATGGGAAATCTGGGAAACTCTCGCCAAAATTCAAACCGGCAAAAAAAAACCCTGCCCGGTCATTTTGCTTGGCGATAAAAAAATTTGGCAAACCCTCCTTGATCGCCTCGAACACTTAAAAACCATAGGAACAATTTCCCCGAAAGATGTCAATTTAGTGCACGTAGCCGAAACCCCCGAAGCCGCCATCGAAATCCTGGAAAAACATTTTAGCAAATTGTAATGTTGTGCGGTTTTGCTGGCACAGTTCTACATGTGTTGTAACAAAAAACTGCGACTCGCAGTCTTGCAGGGTGGGTAACTGGTTGCCCATGCTGCTGTTGTTTATTACCCACGCGATTATTGCTGACACGGAGTTAATAGCTATCGCGTTCTGTTATTTCTTAAGAATTCAGTTAGGCAAGAAATCATTTACCCGCACGCCGGAAAAAATCTTTATACGTAAAATCCTTCCAGCTCTTCGGCTGCGGATAAACACCGGCATTGACAAAATGTATCTCTTCAATAGAAAAGAACGCGTTGGGATTGAATACATTGATTAACTTTACTATCCGGTCCACTTCCCGACGCGGTACCACCGTAAATATCAGGTTAACCTTGCTCTGAATGCCCTGTGCTTCCAGTGTGGTCACTCCATACTCCGCTGCTTTCAAAGAATCGATCAAGGTCGTCGCTTCTTTCCCGGTTACAATCCGCACCAGCACCACTCCCAAAGACAACTTGTTAGCTATGCACATCCCAATATAGTTGCCCATGGCAAAACCGCCCGCATAGGCAATGTAGCACAGCGGATTCTTGAGATTGTTCATGATTTGGGTAATGGCGCCTAACCAGATCAGCACCTCAAAAAAACCCACCAAAGGAGCAATGTACTTATAACCCCGGGCCACCAGAATTATCCGCACCGTATCCAAACTGACATCAGCGATCCGGGCGATAAATATCAAAAAAGGCAGAATTACCCACGTAAACAGCACGGTTTTATCAATCAACTCGTCCATTATATCCGTCGCTTTCCTGTCAAAACCTCACTTTGTAACTACAAACCTGATCGCCCTTTGAACCTGCCCCACGCTAGTGGACTGCCAGGCACTATGATACCCATGGGGTATAACTTATATTGCCGGTTTTGTCGTATAAAAAAATGGAACCGTTCATAAAATAAACAACTTCCACCAAAAGCAGATTCCTTAACTTAATATTTTTTGGCAATCACCGCGTTTTCCTGCAATAATCACCCCCAGCTTTACGTTAATCTATAGAGTAGGCTGTGTTTCTTAATCCGCCTATGGCGGGCCCATGCGGATTTACTGGACGAGCAGTTTGGGTAATTCGAGCATTTGAATTTAGTATTTGTTTAGGATTTCCGTGCCGGGCTCTCCGCTGCGCTCCGTGTCGGATTTAGTGCTTCGGAATTGACCAGGAGGTTTAGCGATGAGAAAAAATACCTGGAACTTCTGGATCGACCTCTTAATCCTGCTGGTCTTTACCGCCGAAGTCTGGACTGGCCTGCTCATGCGCTTCATCCTCCCACCAGGCCAAGGCCGCGGACGCTCCTGGACTCTCTGGAACCTGAACCGACACGACTTTGGCGATATTCATTTCTACCTTGCACTGGCTTTTATAATTCTGATCCTCATCCACATCGGGCTGCACTGGGCCTGGCTCTGCAACACCACCGCCAACCTCTTCTCCCCCAACCGCCGCCGCGGAACCATCATCGCCCTGACCTTCATAATCGCCCTTACCGCCTTGTCCATCCTCTCATTAATCTGGACCAAATCCCAAATCCAAACCGACAACTTACCCCCCGGTCGAGGCCAAAACCGAAACCAACAATCCTCTCAACCCTACCGAAACCCATCTACCCTCAAGACCTTACACGAACTATAATATTCTTCAATTTCTTGTTTTTTATGCGTTATTTTTATTTCGTCTTACTATCAACTTTCGCAGTTTTGAGTTACATCAATTGCCCACCAGCAGGGCCTTTAGGACGGTTTTTAATAAAAAGCACTTTCGCAAATCTTACCGATCTCACTTAAAATTATCACCCAAACAGCCAGAAAAGGCCCTGCCGAACCGTAACCTAATAAACCAGCTTAAGAAAAAGTGCGAAAACGCACTTACTGTAAATCTCTTTTAATAAATGGTTTACAGTCTTTTTGTTGAATTTATTAGTGAACGGTTAAAACATTTCTAATTTAAAGACTCATATTCATTTTTTAGGCCGTAACAACAATAATTTGCATAAAGATTGGACCGAGAATCGGGTACAGGTGCTAACAGTCCTATAAGTACAACTTTACGTAATATTTCAGTAAATAAAATCAGAGACAATTAACAAATATATCGGCATGTAACTCCTTATGACATAACAAGATAACTGATTCTGAGGCTCTTGGATAAGAATTTTTAATAAATACATTACAATTTGATCGTTATGTATTTTCAAGTAAGAATAACCGATAAGCATAACATACGGAAATACCCAAATAAGTGGTGGGTCAAAGTTGAAAATGGAAATTGCAGAGTTTATAATAGAACTACTACCAAAATGCAATAAAGATCAAGTCCGTAAGATCTATAATCGTGTTTCGGATCAACTCCATACACTGGACGGGAAGGTTTCGAAATCAAGTGAAGAACTTGGGAGGCAAGAACGTCAAGAAGATCGTTTTGAAGTTGATTTTCTTGGTACCTTGACACGCCTCACCGATGTCAGGCCTGGGGAGCGAAAAGATTACAGTGTAACCATAAAAGACATCTCTCGCAGTGGCATGTGTTTGTGGGTGGACACGAATTTTGTGCCATCCCGCGTTATCGAGGTTACATTTAGTGCAAAAGGCAATAAAATCAAACAAAGCCAACTTGAAATTGTTCGTATTCGAAGAAAAGATACAAATGAAGGCTCCTGGCTTGAACTTGGTTGCCAATCTATCAGCCGAAAGGAAGTACGACGTCTGCAACTACAGGAAGAATCTGTCGTCAAGCTACGCAACAAGATGATGAATCGAGGACCAACGACTATTTTAGTTGTTGGTGAACAAAAAAATACTATGATAAAGTTATTCAGTTCATATGTGGGAAAGCAGCGATATAACGTAACCTTCGTAGATAATCTTCCCCAAGCAAGGCAGGCAATCCAAAGAAAACAACCACAGTTAGTGATTTTCAATCTGAAGGAGCAGGAGTATATCAGCCGTGAATTTACGTTATTTTTAAATTCAAATCCCTCTTCCCTTGCGACTTTAGCAATTATAGATAAGGAGGAAGCGCGCACGCCACTTCTGCAGGCCGGCGTAGATGAGTGCTTAAGTGTAAACAATTATGAAGATTTTGTTTTCCGTTCGATCGAACGAGCCCTTTTAGGTCATGCCATGCAAAACATTAACACTGATTCATTGCATGGCCAGGTGCTCATTTTTAGTGTGCAAAGAAGCAGAATAAACTTTATCTCCTTCCATCTTGAGGAAAACGGATTCAATGTCTGTGTAGCCAACAACCTCAACGAAGCCAAAAACTTTGCCTTTCAGGATGATTCATTCGATGCAGTGTTTGCGGATTATCTTCCCGGGCAATCTGATGAGTTTGCAATTTTAAGAGAAATTTTTGACAATATTCCTGTAATTGCATTATGTGACAATTTCTCTAACGGACAGCAAGCTGTTAAAGATGGAGCGAATAATTACCTATGCAAGCCATTAAACAAAGAAGACGTTATCATGGTTATAAAACAGTTTGTGCATCCTGCTTAATATATATTATTCCATATTCTCCGCGAACAAATCCATGACTTTGATAGCAAAAGCATTGCCGATATTGACGGCATAGTGGGGTGTACCGGGATAGTTTCTTATTGAGTGAGTACGTCAATAACCAGAATTTATATTTTCCCGTCTGAATATTTCTAATTGCTTTTGAGAAGGTTCCCTTGATTCGATGAAGATTGTGTTTTCGGTATATATGTAACCACTTTTTGGTAGGCCAGATTCCGGGGATTCTTAAACAGGCAAAAATCACAACTACAGGTCAAGTACTACTTCGGGGTATAATGTACCAGTATTACTGATTTTGAATACATAAATCAGGCCGGGTCTGAGTTTGCGATAGACTACATTGCCATAGATTGCTTTGATTCCTGCTTCCTTAAGGCGATCTGTATCATTGGACAAATTCCAAATCTCTTCCCAGAAAATATTCTTGTCTTTGAGGGAAAGTTTGGCACAAATATCGGCATACCGTTTTGGTTCGGCCCCAGGGGTTTCAATGTTATAGCCTTGCTCTGGTCTCATTTTTTCTCCATAGACTCTTCTCCATAGATATACGGATCTTTCATTACCGTTCATTACCAATTGGTCTCCGAAGGTAACAATCAAGGCATCAAAATGCACCACGTCCCCTTCGATTTCATACTCTTTTTCCAGGACCCGCTTGAGAGGGTCAATCCTGTCGGTCTCTACAAACAAGAGACGGGTAATAAGTTTACCCTCTTTTTCCTGTTGGGAGAGCACTTTGGCATAACCGATTTGGGTTTCCCAAGTCAGATTGGTGATTGATTTTTTGAGGGTATCGTTTTCGTGTAACAGTTCAAAGATAGTTTTGTCAGTAAAAAATAACCTTGAAGCTCCTATACCCACGATTACCAAGCAGCAAAAAAGAAGAAAGAGCAAAAATCCTCTAACTTTCACAATTTTGTTTCCTTTTCGAAAAAGCATCCGTTCAGATCTCAATTTTGGTATTTACTATAATCAGCTTAACAACAAACTTATTATTCATTATCGACCAGGTGCCATAAAAATGCTAAATACTCTTATATTTTGTTCAAAGAAAACCGGTGTTTCAGCCCTTACAAGCCATAGTATCCCATAATCAACCAATTTCACTTTATATAATGGCAGACATTTCTTCACTCTGCTGAAATAAATGTTGAATAGTGATTTGTGCCGGCATACCCTCGCGTGTCGACAAAATGACGGTAATATAAATGGGAGAATATGAGAAGATAGCATCTTTGCAGTATTACGAAGATGTGAAACGAGGGCGGGTAGCGCCAATGAACATGCCTTTCTGTCAGGGTTCAAGATGTACAAAAGTAGAGAGGACTGGGAACAATGTTTCGCATGTTACTGTCTTATAATCCTTAATATTTTGTTGAGCGCCGAATAAATGAATCAGCAATGGTATTGGTAGAAGCGGCGACAAAACAGAATTAATATAACTGTTTGTTAAAAAAGTATTTGTGTCGATGTTTTGGTTTTATCGTAAGTTTATTCAGTTGTAATGTGATTGTTTAATATTGACAGAAAGACTACAGATGCACTATACTAAAGGGTCTCGTTACGGGCTGATTGATTAGTGATGAGCCACAGTTCGTTAAGTGCCAAGAGTATGTAAGGTTGAGGCGGGGCAGCGGAGTTGATATTCCAGTGAAGTTTTGATTGATTAATCGGGATAAAGTTTTAGGAATGAATTACCAGCTTTCGCTGGACCGGATTCGACGCGTGCTCGGTGGGCAAGTTGGCGATCCCGTTGGTCGCTGTGGTTTTCGGAGACATTGAAATACAAATACTTATACGATTGAATTAGAAAGGTGATTATGAAGAAGATGGAAATTACTGAAATTAAGGAACCTAATTTACTTGAGGATATATTCCCGCATGAAATGCCGCCGCATATTGTGTTTGACGGTTCGGTGACGGAGCAGTTGAACGGTAAGACATATACCATTAATCCGGCAGATATGCAAAAGCGTGATATCCATATTACCGATACAACGTTTCGCGACGGCCAACAGGCCCGCCCGCCCTACACGGTGCAGCAGACGGTGGATTTATTTGATTTGATCTCCAAGGTGGGCGGTCCCAACGGTGTGATTCGTCAGACGGAATTTTTCCTCTATAGCAAAAAAGATCGCGAAGCAGTCGAGAAGTGTCTGGAACTCGGGCATAAATTTCCTGAGATAACCGGCTGGGTACGTGCTGAGCCTGAGGATGTACACCTGGCAGCCAGCGTAGGATTAAGAGAGACAGGAATGTTAACCTCCTGCAGTGACTATCACGTTTTTATGAAGCTTAAGATGGATCGTCGCCAGGCATTGGATAAATATGTGGGGCTAGCTAAGGAGGCGATTTCCAAAGGTGTTCGACCCCGGTGCCACCTGGAAGATGTGACACGGGCAGACATTTACGGTTTTGTGATTCCGTATGTTCAGGAACTGATGAAGGTTTCTGAGCAGGTTGATGATTCGCTCAAGGTTAAGATCAGGCTGTGCGACACGATGGGTTTCGGTGTGCCTTATCCCGGTACGATTTTACCGCGGAGTGTTCCGAAGTTGGTATTGGCGATGCTCAACGATGGGGGAGTACCTTCTGATTGTTTGGAATGGCACGGGCATAATGATTTTCATAAGGTGATGGTTAACGGTATTTGTGCCTGGCAATACGGCTGTGACGCGTTAAATGGTACGCTGCTGGGTATCGGCGAGCGGACGGGAAATCCACCGATCGAAGGTGCTTTAATGGAGTATATTGGTATCAAGCGCGATATGTGCGGTATTAATACCGAAGCTATTACGGAGATAGGTAAATATTATCGTTCGATTGGGACTCCGATACCGGCGAGAGCGCCGTTTATGGGTGACGATTTTGTTAAGACGCGAGCAGGCATACACGCCGGCGGCTTATCGGCTGATGAACGTATTTACAATATTTTTGATTCGACGAAATTATTGAAACGTCCGCCGCAGGTAGTGCTGACGGATAAATCCGGTACCGACGGAGTGTATCTGTGGGTAAATAATTACCTGGGCCTGAAAAATAAAGAACGAGTCAAAAAGACCAAGATGATCAAGGTTATGAAATACGTTGCTGAACAGTATGACGTCGAAGAGCGCACCACGGCAATTTCTGATGAAGAGTTAGCCAAGCTGGTTAAGAAACATATGCCCAAGTATTATGAAGAGGCAGAAAAAGAAGGCCGACTAATGTTTACAGCTTAAAAATAAAGCCAGTAAGAGCATTTAAAATACAAAATCTATCAGGATTTTTTGACGGTCTTTTTGTTTAGCGGATTCAACTCATAACTGCAACACGTAGCGAAAAACCCGGTATGGAAAGTTAACTTAATGGAAGCGAAGGTGCATAAATGTTCCGATTCGACATAAAATTAGTCCGTCTGCTGTTGGCTATGGTTTTGTCGTGTATTTTTATCGGTTCTTGTACTTCTAAGGAACAGGAAGAAACCGCTTCGGAGAAAGTTACTGCGGAGCAGACTGCTGCGGAACAAACTGCTGCAGAGCAAGCCGCTTCGGAGCAAAGCCCGGATCAGAAACCGTCTGAAATTCCGGTTGTGCCCCTAGCTCCGCTTAGTCTTGATATAATAAAAGAAATCCCGGAAATGCCTGGAGGTCAGCAGGGTATCGCGACGGATGGAAGTTTTATTTATATACAAGCCAAAAATCTTCTCAAATTTGATATGGAAGGCAAGTTAATCTGTCAGAGTGAGCCTCAAGATATTCACGGCGGCGGTATTACACACCATGATAAAAAAATCTACGTGGCTTCGAGTAAATGCGATCCTGCCGGTACGAAAGTGCATAAGGTTTATGTATATAACGCTCAAGACCTGAAAAAAATTGCAGAATATGATATTGGAGAACATTTTGGTATATGCGCCGGGGGTATCGCTTACTACGATAATCATTTTTACGTTGCTGAATCTTATTGGGACAATGATCATTATGATTATATTGTTAAATTCGATGAGGAATTTAACTTTGTGGCATCTTACCAGGTAGAATTCAAGTGTCCGTATGGTATACAGGGTCTGGACTATATTGCGTATCTGGGAGTATTTCAGGTAAATTCACACGGCAAAGATTTTTATCGCATCAATACGAACTTTGACAGCGGAACTGTGGAACCTGGTCGGGCGCCGTTCGACTTGCAGGATGTGGCTTGCCTGAATCAAAACACGCTGCTTTACAACGATCGTGCCGGTCGAAGAATAGTTTTTTCCGGCTTGTAGATGTTTGTCGAACCGAGCCATCCCGGCGGCAAGTAATTTACCATTCTCGACGAGAAGGGTACGGAAGGGGAATGCAAGGGGGAATTCCAGTTCAGACAGTTCTGCCGGCTCAGAGGGATCTGAGCGTAAACAATACAGAGAAGAAATGTAATGTGCTTCCCCCCAAGACAAACAAATGCCAGATACCATGGTTATAGGGCAACTTCCGCCAAGCATAGAAGATGATCCCAAGTGTATAGGATAATCCGCCGAGTGCCAGCAGCACCACACTAAGAAAAGGAACATGAATCATGATCTGCTTGAATGCGATGAGGCAGATCCAGCCCATGCCTATGTAAACAGCAACAGAAAGTTTTTCAAACCGATCGACACAGACAATCTTGAGGATGATCCCAAGAATGGCACATGCCCAGATCACCCCCAAAATGCTCCATCCCCAGGCTCCTCTGAGATTCACCAGCATGAAGGGCGTGTAAGAACCGGCGATCAGGAGATAGATTGCTGAATGGTCAACGACCTTGAATATCCTCTTGGCGAGGCCCTCTGGAAGGCTATGGTAGAGCGTGGATGCCAGGTATAGTAGAACGAGTGTCACCCCAAAGATTGAGAAAGTTACAATGTGCCAGGGCGTTCCATAGGCGGCTGCAAAAACTACGAGAATAACCAAAGCTGCAACACTGAGAACCGTTCCCAGCCCATGAGTTAGACCGTTAACCACTTCTTCCCGGAAGGTGTACTCCGAAATAGGATTTTTTGATGCATATGCCACGGTTTTTTTCTCGAAAGATATTCTGAAACCGGAGAACACAAAACGCAAGGGTAAAACCTGCCGATGAGTAGAGGGGCATAATCATTTAGGAACCTCTAAAATTAATTTGGCTGTGAGCGAGTTCTGGCAGGCAATTGAAAAGTGAACCACTGTTACCAAAAGCCCGCGATAATTAACTGTCAAATGTATTTATACTCAAGCCAGGTGGGAATACTAAATCCCTTGCTTTCGCCTTCACTTAGGGCACAGATAGCAGTGGCGATCATGAACCCTATATCAATTCCACAATTTATCTAGACGATGGATGGGTTATGGTTACATAAATATCTACAGATAAAATACTTAACAAAATATAATGATAAATATTTCAGAGTCAGAAATTTAATATGATTTTATTGATTATATGTGTTATAATGTTAGATAAATTGGTATATAACATAATATAACATTATATTACATACTTGAATCTCGTTTGAACATTATGGCAAAAAAGGCAACTTAACAAAGAATGGATGGAAGGATGATAAAGTTGATGGCGATCAAAAGGAGCGGACTGATGAATCAGATCAAGTTTTTTTTAGCAACTGTTATGGTGGTTATTGCATTATCACCCAACTCGAGCCATGGTCAGGCAAAGCCGCCGAGCCAGTTGAAATTATATGTCAGCGGCACAGACGGGTATCATACCTATCGCATTCCGTCATTGCTGGTTGGGAGAAAAAGTACACTGCTGGCTTTTTGTGAAGGTCGGAAAGATAATTCCGGTGATCACGGTAATATTGACCTGCTTGTCAAGCGTTCATCAGACCACGGCAACACCTGGAGCAAGCAACAAGTTGTCTGGGACGACGGTGTTAACACCTGCGGTAATCCCTGCCCAGTGCTGGATGAGCAAAGTGGTCGCATCTATCTGCTGTGCAACTGGAGTCCGCCGGGGCCAAATTCCGGCCATTTTTTCAAGAATTACGAAGACCGCCGCTGTTTCGTGCTCTACTCAGACGACGACGGTAAAAGCTGGTCCAAACCTAAAGACATCACTGTCGAGGTTAAAGAAAAACAATGGGGATGGTACGCGATGGGTCCCGGTACCGGGATACAACTGCAACAATTTCCCCGCCAAGGCCGACTGATTATCCCCTGCAACCATACGGACTTCAGCAGCGGCACCGCCATCCATCATTCCCACGTGATATATTCCGACGATCACGGGCAAAACTGGAAAATTGGTGGTCGCACCAGTGTAGGACTTAATGAAAGTCAGGTAGTGGAGTTGCTCGACGGTCACCTGATGCTCAACAGTCGCAACGCTGGCGAAATCCGTCATCGCGGCGTGTCAATCAGCAACAACGGTGGTCTGAATTGGACAGTTGCGTATCATGATCCGAATCTGCCCGAACCCCGCTGTCAGGGTAGTATTCGTCGTTATTCCTGGCCGAGTAATGAAGGAGGAAAAAGCCGAATCCTGTTTTCCAATCCTGCCCACACTGCCAAGCGAATTCTCATGACGATCCACATGAGCGAAGACGAAGGAAAAACCTGGCCTTTTAACCGGGTTTTATATTCCGGCCCCTCCGCCTATTCCTGTTTAGCGGCTCTGTCAAACGGGCAAATCGCCTGTTTATACGAAGCTGGCCAAAAACGCCCCTACGAAACCATTACCCTGGCACGATTTTCACTCGATTGGCTCACGGAAAAGCCCGCACAAAGGAGTCAAAAACCGAATTAGGGCAACATCGGAAAAATTTCATTTTAAAGATTTGGCGAAAGGTCATTTCATGGAAAGTTTAAAGTTAAAGCATTTTGCGTTAGCAGTGTTTTGTGCGGTTTTGTTTTGCGGGAGTTGTCTTCCAGCTCTTGCTGCGACTTACCCCGAAGAGATCATGAAATCTAGGCCTATTGCCTACTGGCGTTTCGGCGAAACGGGCGGAAAAGATCTGCTGGATTCCTCCGGTAACGAAACCGAATCTGTTCTTCCTGAAAAAAGCACCCGTGTTGACGGACCCCGGTTAAACGGGATTGACTCAAATCCATCAATCAGTTTTAACGACCAGTCTTTTCGCACGAGTATAGAAGGTCTTGGTACTACCTACAGTATCGAAATGTGGTTCTGGAATGATTTTCCCAGTCATGACCGCCTGGTTACCGGTTACATGTTCTCACGCGCTTTGCGAAGTGATGAAGAGGCTAATGGAGATCATCTTGGTATTGGCGGGAGCGTAAACTGCACCGGCCGCTTGATTTTCTTCAATGGAGACAAATACAAGAAATTGTTATGTGGAACAACAAAGATAAAAATAAATACCTGGAACCACATTGTCATGACGCGTGAAGGGGAGAAAATAACCGTCTATCTTAATGGTAATTTCAAGCCGGAAATTGCCGGCCGGACAGAAGTGACTTTTGCAGACGAGCTTACCCAGATTTTCGTCGGAGGACGAAGTGACGGTCGTTTTAATTTCCAGGGAAGAATTGATGAAGTTGCGCTATATAACCGAGTGCTTACGATGGAAGAAGTCGCCAGGCACTACCGGGCATCGGGGCAACAACCACCTGTTCATGAACCTGAATTGACCGGAGGTATTATACCCGAGGATTTTGAAGTTCCGGTTTATCGACCAATACCTGCTCAGACAGAACCTCGTACACAGAAAAAACTCGATGGTATT
Organism: Sedimentisphaerales bacterium; assembly: GCA_016934515.1. GTDB lineage: Bacteria > Planctomycetota > Phycisphaerae > Sedimentisphaerales > SM23-30 > JAFGSR01. The sequence goes on along the minus strand of JAFGSR010000135.1, from coordinate 5,131 downwards.
TGGCGAGCTAACAAAAATGCTCCGGCAGACATACAAGTTACTCAAATTTACGACGATAGCTGGTCGGACTTTCAGATTCCTGGAAGCTGGGAACCTCAGGGATTTGAATTATCAAATACAGACATCGCGGCTTTGGGCACGGATTTTGCGTTACCGGCCTCATTTAAGAGAAAGAGGATTTTCCTAAGATTTGACGCTGTTGTAGGCGGAACAGAGTATTGGCTCAACGGGAAAAAACTGGGTAGTTCTTCACAGTATTGGACCCCTGTGGAATTCGACATTACCGATTTCGTGCAGTGGGAACATCTTAACAAGTTGAGGCTTAAACAAACACGCGACATATTCTCAGAAAGAATACAGTTTGTCCAATACTGGAATCTAACTCCACATTGGCCCCATTCAATGGGTGTTGTACGATCGGTCCGAATTTTTGCGCTACCTTCCTTGCATATTCGCTCTCTTCGTGTAAACACCAACCTGGATGAAAATTACAGAGATGCCCAGTTAGCTCTCGACGTTGAAGTGGATAACACGCAGGAAAAAGATTGCCGAAACGTTTGCCTGAAAATAGAGTTGGCAGATCCATCGGATAACCAGATAAATCTTCCCAGCAGATCCGTGCCGCTGGAAACCATCCGAGCGGGTATAACAAAACTAAGGATCACCAATCTTATTTCCAACCCGTTGAAATGGAGCGCCGAGAAACCCTGGTTATACAAATTAAAATTAGATCTTTGTCTGGATGGGCAGGTGCTTGAATCCATAGGTCGGAAGGTGGGATTTCGTTCCGTAGAAACCAAGGGTCACCAGGTATTGATCAATGGCATGCCGGTAAAATTTGCGGGTTCAAATCGGCATGAAATGGACCCTGTAACAAATCAAGCTGATACGGGAAGACTTGCCCTGCAGGATGTGCTGAATTTTAAATCAATCAATGTAAATTTTGTACGGACAAGTCATTATCCGCCAACAAGAGAATTTCTTGATGCCGCCGATCGCTACGGCTTATATGTAGAAGTTGAATGTCCTTTCATGTGGACATTTGGCAAAGGCGAAGATGACCCTGCCCATGTCCGGGAGTTTCTGATACCGACGGCCGCTACCGTTACGTATAACTACAATCATCCTTCTGTTATTACCTGGTCGCTGGGCAATGAAAGTGGAAAAAGGCAATACGAAGGTGAAAACTGCTTGCCATGTAACTACCAGGCGACGCGCAAGCTAATAAAGAAACTGGATCCCTCAAGGCTGACAATTTTCCATAATGAGCGTAACCAGGACGGGAAAATTCCGGATATGGGAAATTTTCACTATCCGGCGTTTCCCTTCGGTGAACGAGGAGTAATAAAAGAGATAATGGAGAAGGAAACGCGCCCAATATGGTGTGGTGAAATATTCTACATTCAGGGTTATATGAACATGGGCCGTGGTCAATTGGTTCAACACGATCCCGGTACGCGGGTGGCATGGGCTTGTGGTATAGAAGACACGCCTTTCTGGGGCGGGGGTCTGATGCCTAATAAGGTGGATAAAGGATTCAATTATCTTTATGAGTCAAAACACCTTGTCGGAATGAATTTCTGGGAGGGAATCGGTGTCGGCGGATTATTTGATATTTGGCGTCGTCTTAAACCTGAAGGATGGATAGTAAAGCGCATGTACTCTCCCGTACATATCCCGGTAAACCAGGTGGATTTCAAAGCGGGGCAGCAGAGTGTTCAAATTCCTATTGAAAACCGTTATGCCTTTACCGACCTGGGTGATTTAACAATAACCTGGGAAATTGCTGACAGCGGCACTATTAATACAGGAGTACCTCTTTGTGGGACGGGAAAAAAAGTTTATATTGATTTGCCGCCCCGGTCCAAAGCGGAATTTGAAATCGCCCTGCCGCAAAATACGCGACAGGGACAGCTAATCATAATTCGTTCAATCGATAGTGCCGGACGCTTCGTCGATGCCCACGCCGTAGAACTCGGTCAAGCCAAATTCTCAGTACCTGAGCCGGTCAGCGGCTGTCCAACCTACACGAACCAGCCAAAACATTTGACGGTGAAGGGAAATAATATCGGTTTTGTTCTGGATAAGTCAACCAGTCAAATTAGCTCGGCCATAAATGAAAAACCTGTTGAACTTTTGTTCTTCCCTTCTGTGTACATTGTGGCAGGACCATTTACCACAACCTTGACGAAGCTACCAAATATGCAGTCGCATATTATTGATAATGTAACAGTACAACAACAGGATTTGGCTTTGTCGATCAAGGTTAGCGATCGATACGAAAATCTAAAAGGAACCACAGAAATGCTCTTGGATTCTGAGGGAACTTGTAGGATATCATTTGACTATCTCTACTCAGGTCAGAAAATTACCGTGCGCGAATTGGGTTTGCGTTTTTTGCTCAATCCTGATTGCCAAAAACTTCAGTGGCACCGTCGTGCAGACTGGGGAGTGTACCCTGACAACCAGATTGGCAGAGACACAGGTGTTGCCTGGGCTCACCGAACCTCCTGCTGGCCGAGTGGCGGCAGTTCCGAATGGAATGCCTATTCCGCATGGGATCTTTATGCAAAAGACCAGGCTAAGATAACCTCTCCCCCTTCCTGGCCATGGAGTCTGGACGAATGTCAGGAAGGAACAAACGATTTCCGTTCTACCAAGTTTCACTTTTATTGGGCAAAGCTGCTCTCTGCCGAAGGCAGGGGAATAGAAGCATTCTCTAAAGGCACAGATAATGTTCGTGCACGTTGCGCAAAAGATCGCATAATGTTTCACCTTTGGCAACAGGGCCAACACCGAGAGGTTGAAACGAACAGTCGCATTAAAGGCGAGTTTCATGTGCGCCTGCATTAAACTTGTGAACAGTAAAGGGTTCGCCTGATCTGGCGGCTCATCTCTATGAGAACAACCGGTTTAACTAGAGTAGTTAACCGGTTTTCGCCCTTCAGTAATCCTCGTAATTGATATGAGAGATGAATAGATTATAATTGTCGTTACGAAGGGACTATTTATATGTTCAAAATGATAATAGAGCCGCGATTCGGCGATGCTGACGGATTGGGTCATATCAACAACACGGTTCTTCCGGCCTGGTTTGAGCAGGGGCGAAATCCAATTTATCGTCTGTTCACTCCAGATCTTAAACTAGAACAATGGGAGTTAACGATGGCAAAGATGGAGGTAGAATTTATCGGGGAATTACAATACGGCAAAGAGGTTGAAATCAGAAGTTATCTGCTGGAGATTGGAAATTCATCGATGACGATAGGTCAGGAAGCCTGGCAGGACGACAAATTAGGAGTCAAAGGTAAAACGATTATCGTCCATTACGATTTTAATCAACAGAAGTCTGTTCCCATTCCTAAGTCGATAAAAAATGAACTCGAAAAACATCTGATCAAAGGAACAAAAGAGCATGAAGATTAATAGCTTTTGTGACAAGCAACACAAGGAATTCATTATGAAAAAGGTGATATTGTTTTATTTGTCGATAATAATTTTAGTATCCTCATCATTTTGCAAGGGAGCAGATTGGAATCAGTATCGCGGCTCCAACCGTGATGGTAAATCCGCAGAATCAGGTTTATTGCAGAAATGGCCTGATGATGGACCTGTGCTGTTGTGGTCCGTTGAGGGATTAGGAAGAGGTCATTCCAGCGTTTCGATCAAGGATGGAATTATTTACACAACTGGTATGATTGATAAAACAGGGCATCTTTTCGCTATAAATATGAAGGGGAAGCTTATATGGGCGAAAAAATATGGTCCCGAATGGACCGGTTCATATCCAGGGACCCGTACCACACCAACTATTAATGGTGACAAGATTTATATTATAAGTAGTCAGGGGAGAATTGCCGGTTTCAATCGGAAGAGCGGTGAGTTGTTATGGCAGGTAGATACGCTGGAAAAATTTCAGGGGAAAAATATTAAATGGGGGATTTCTGAATCGGTGCTGATTGATGGTGATAAGGTGTTTTGTACTCCAGGCGGCAAAGATGCGGCGATAGTAGCTTTAAATAAGCATACGGGCGAAACTATCTGGACGAGCAAAGGATTAAGCAATCTATCGGCATATTGCTCAGCGATTATTATGAAAAGAGGAGATAAACATTTATTATTAACGATGGTTTAAAAATTGTTTGTTTGTCTGGACAGTGAAAACGGCAAGGTTTTTTGGACCATTCCCCACGAAACGTATAATAATATTTCAGCGGTTACCCCTCAATGCCATGGTGACTATGCGTATTTTACCAGTCAACTCACAGGAGGAACCAAGATTAAACTATCACAGGAAGGCAGCGCTTATACCGAAATTTGGTCCAATCAAGCTTTAGATTGTCTTCACGGAGGAGTTGTCTTGCACGAGGGGAATCTCTATGGTTCGGATTCCAAAGGTTATTGGATATGTCAGGATTATGAGACTGGAAAAATAAAATTTAAAGAAAAATTATTCGAGGCTAAAGGATCGATTACTTATGCAGATGGAATGCTGTATTGCTATTGCGAAAAGGGAATTCTTGGGCTGGTTAAACCAACGGAAACCGGTATGGATTTAATCAGTTCATTCAATATTTCATTAGGAACACATGAACATTGGACTCTTCCGGTCATATATGACGGTTGTCTCTATGTCCGGCATGGTGATGTGTTGATGGCGTTCGATATAAAGAAAAGGTAGCGTGAGAAAGAACTGGAATAAAAATGTTGCAGCTTTTTAATTTTTAACTGAGGTGATTCTTCAATTACAAACCAGCTGTAGCTGTTGGGTAACATATCGATGGCAATATTAACCATGTACTCGCGGTCCAAAGAATATTCCTGGGGTGGTTTTTGTTGTTCCCGAATCAGGGCCTTGTCGGTTAATCCCGAGTAATAGAGCGGAAGCTTGAGCTGTTTACTAATTTGTCGATTAGTGGGATTATAGACCATCGCCAGAGCCTTTTGTTTAAGCTGGGGATTGACGTGCAGGATGCAGTCGATATCGCGGCCATCTGGTCGTCGGACATGGATGATGTCCGAATCCAGGATGGCTCTATATTTTTTATGGTTCTCATCGGAAAAAGTTGGTAAATAATTCATCGTTTTGACTGTAACACCTTTGAGTTTAACGCTTTAGGCCTCCGGCATG
>JAFGSR010000134.1 GCA_016934515.1 Sedimentisphaerales bacterium | reverse complement strand
CCTAAAATTGCCATAAATACCTTAATTTACAATATATTATAATGGTTTTTGTGGCGAACGACTTTTGACGCAGGCGTCTTTTTTGACCAAATTTCATCTTTTCTCACTTTTGGCCCACTTTTGTCGCGCTTTTGACACGCTATAATCGTTACATCTTACCTATCTTAATGGACAAAACTGCTATTTAGCGCCTCATTTTCAGCCACATATTGGACACTGCATATCTAATAATGTGGCCGATTTTGCAACACGTAAATTAAGCACTTACGTTCCCACCTGCCCTGCCTTAAAATGCCCCGCCGAGTCGTCTGCACCACCACCGACCAAAAGATCGTCTCAAGCAAAAGCATGTTTTGAATTTCCGTACCGGGCTCTCCGCTGCGTTCCGTGTTGAACATTATGAAATTTGAATTTGTTTATAATTTAGGATTTAGAAATTAGGATTTCTAAGATAATTCCGCCCCTTATCCCCTGAACCCTACCCCCTAAATCCTATCCCCCGAACCCTGGCCCCTAAAAAACTTCCGCTAACTCATTACTGGCACAAAAGTTAAGCGCAACCTTAATATTCGCCGATTGCAAGGTATCTTCCCGATCAATTCTCACCACCCGTGCAGTTTTAATCCGGGCACTGCTGCCTTTTTCTTTCGTTAGCGTCTCTTTACGCGGAAAATTAACCTCAATATCCTGACCTTCCCTGATCGGAGCCTTCATCGGCAACTCCACCAACGCTCCCCCACTGGAGACATTCACGCTGGAGCCGTTAAAAAAACGTGCTGCCGTTGGATGCCAAACACTCACCGGCCAATGCACCGCCGATCGTCTAGCTTTCCTCTGTTCGTTAACACAAACCACGATTTCTTCCTTTCCGTAAACTCTTCCTAAGCAAGCAGTTATAACTCGCCAATCAATCAAAGGTTTCCTCTGCTGCCCTTCCAGAAAACACCGGATTTCTCCGCCGAAAGACCTTTCTATCGCTGATATCGTCCTGAAATAGGTGTTAATTTAGGAAAGATAGGCATAACCGGTAAACTTTACCATAATCCCCACCTTTCCGGACCGCACCCCAACTTTACCGGACCCAATTTCCCGCTATACCGAATCCGCCATTGATATTTCAGCTAAATGGGTGTAAATATAGTGTTCGTAAGCTGTTAATAATCAAATAATAAGGAAAATACCCAAAATGGCTGAAAACGACCCAGGCTTTTACGATTTCACTACAATTGAGCGAAAATGGCAGGATTTCTGGCAAAAAAACCAAACTTTCGCCGCAAAAAACCACTCTGACAAACCAAAATATTACATCCTGGACATGTTCCCCTACCCCTCCGGCGACGGTCTGCACGTCGGCCACCCGGAAGGCTACACCGCCAGCGACATTGTTTCCCGCTACAAACGGATGAACGGCTATAACGTCTTGCACCCCATGGGTTACGACGCGTTCGGCCTGCCGGCCGAGCAGTACGCGGTCGAGCATGGCGTCCATCCCCGCGAAACCACCGCTAAGAACATCGCTAACATCGAAAAACAGATCAAAATGTTCGGATTTTCCTACGACTGGTCCCGGCGGCTAGCGACCACGGATGTCGATTATTACTGTTGGACTCAGTGGATTTTTCTGAAGATGTTTAACAGTTGGTTCGATCCTTCGGTCAAAGCAGCGCGGCCGATCAGCGAACTAATCCACAAACTCGAATCGGGTGAATATCTCGTATCTCCTTTCGATGAAATAATTTACGATGAAGTTCATGGCATCAATGCTCTTTCGGGTGAGCCGATTGGTTGTTTGAAATATGATGAACTGGAGCCGGATCGGCAGCGGGAGATTATTGATAATCAACGACTTGCGTATATGGCGGAGGTTCCGGTTAACTGGTGTCCGAAATTGGGGACGGTGCTGGCGAATGAGGAAGTTACCAACGAGGGGCGTTCCGATCGCGGTAATCATCCGGTGTTTCGGCGGGCGTTGAAGCAGTGGATGCTGCGGATTACGGCTTATGCGGAGCGGCTGCTGGAGGACATCGAGAAAGTGAACTGGCCGGAGTCGATTAAGATTATGCAGCGGAACTGGATTGGTAAATCGACCGGGGCGGAGGTTAGTTTTGCGGTTGATGGTTGTGAGGAATTCATCGAGGTTTATACGACGCGGCCTGATACGCTGTTCGGGGCGACATACATGGTGCTGGCACCGGAGCATCCGCTGGTGGATCAGTTGGTGACGGCGGAGCAGAAAAGTGCGGTGGAGGAATATGTTTCGCAGACGGCGCGGAAATCGGAATTGGAGCGGACGGCGGAGACTAAGGACAAGACGGGGGTGTTTACCGGTGGTTACGCGATTAACCCGGTGAACGAGGAGCGGATACCGATCTGGGTGGCGGATTATGTGATGATGGGTTACGGAACGGGGGCGATCATGGCGGTGCCGGCGCATGATACGCGGGACTTTGAATTTGCGGAGAAATTTGGTCTGCCGATTATTGAGGTGGTTCAGCCGCCGGAAGGGATTGACTGGCGGGGTTACGTTGATGACGGGATCGCGGTAAATAGCGGGAAGTTCGACGGGTTGAGTACGGCGGAATTCAAGCAGCAGATTACGGAATGGCTGGAGGAGAACGATCTGGGGCGGGCGGCGGTGAACTATAAGCTGCGGGACTGGTTGTTCAGTCGGCAGCGATACTGGGGCGAGCCGTTCCCGATTGTGCATTGTGAAAAATGCGGGGTGGTGAGTTTGAATGAAGATCAGTTGCCGTTGGAGTTGCCGGAGATGGATGATTTTTCGCCGGCGTCTTCGGATGATCCGGATTCGCCGCCGAGTCCGCCGTTGGGTAAGTTGACCGATTGGGTTAAAACCAGTTGTCCTAATTGTAAGGGTGCGGCCAAACGGGAGCTGAACACGATGCCGCAATGGGCGGGCAGTTGTTGGTATTATCTACGTTACATGGACAACGGCAACAGCAGTGAATTTGTGAACAGTGATATTGAAAAATACTGGATGGCGCCGAGCGAGGCTAATCCGTGCGGCGGGGTGGATCTTTATATCGGCGGGGCGGAACACGCGGTGCTGCATCTGCTTTACGCGCGGTTCTGGCACAAGGTGCTTTTCGATCTGGGTTATGTCAGCACGGTTGAACCGTTTGGTAAGTTGTTCAACCAGGGAATGATTCGCAGTTTTGCTTATCGTGATAAGCGTGGGGTGTGCATTGGTTATGCTGATGTGGATTTGTCGGGCGATAAGCCGCGGCATAAAGAGACGGGTGAGGAGTTAGCGGAGACGGTCGAGAAGATGTCGAAGAGTTTGAAAAACGTGGTCAACCCCAACGAAATAATCTCTGAATATGGAGCGGACACGTTTCGGCTGTACGAGATGTTTATGGGGCCGCTGGATGCATCGAAGCCCTGGAATACGCGGGATGTGCCGGGAGTGCAGCGGTTTTTGCAAAAGGCGTGGCGGATGATTGTCGGTGCGGACGGTAAGGTTAGCGAAGCGATTACCGATTGCGAGCCGGACGATGCGTCGCTGCGGCTGCTGCACAAGACTATTAAAAAGGTGCGCGACGATATTGAAGCGATGGCATTTAACACGGCGATTTCGCAGATGATGATTTTTGTGAATGAATTTCTGCGGTTGAAGCAGCGAAGCAGGTCGGCGATTGAAATTTTTGTGAAGCTGTTGTCGCCGTTTGCCCCGCATATTGCAGAGGAACTCTGGCAGCGGCTGGGGCATACGGAGAGCGTGGCTTATGAGCCGTGGCCGAGTTATAAGCCGGAGCTGACTCAGGATCCGGAGGTCGAACTGGCGGTGCAGGTTAACGGCAAGATCAAGGATAAGATCACCGTCGCGGCGAACAGTGACGAGGAGAGCATTAGGCAAAAAGCTCTGAATTCGATCAAGATACTGGCGGAGACCGATGGCAAGGAAATTTTGAAGGTTATTGTGATTAAGAATCGGTTGGTGAATATTGTGGCGAAGTGATTTTGCCACAGCCCGGCTACGCCAACCTGCCGCGACCTGCTACGACTAGCGAAGCATGGCGAGCAGGCGCGAGCACGGCGGGAGCGCTTCGCCGCGGCGAGAGTTCACAGAGGGCACAGAGAATTCAAGATGGAACCGCCGATGGACGCAGATGAACGCGGATTTTAAGACAGCCACGAAAAAGTACCCGCCGGGACAGGCCTGTCGCGGCACGCAAAAAACACAAAAAAAATTAATATCTTTGACAGGATAACAAGATTGACAAGATTTTTATATTAAGAAAATAAAGATATTTAACCACGGATTGCACGGATGACACGGATATAATAAAGTAAACTGCTTAATAGACGGGGAATGTGATGCAGGAGCCGACAGGAATTAATGCTGATTTTCCATGTTTATTTCATCTCTTGTTTGTGGTGATTTTGTTTATTGTTTTGCCGATTGCGGTTTATCGTTTTTATCGCAAAGAACGCAGATATCCTTCAGATAAGTCGTTTGGCAAGATGGTGGTTGTTGAGCTTGCGTTTATCTTATTATCTATTGTGTTTTTTGATAGCATGATGCCTTTAGCAAAGCATGCACCCGACAACAGCTTAAAAGCGTTTGGAGTAGAGGCCATAGTATTACTGTGGTTTGTTTTGCCTTTTGGGATATTATGGTGGCGAACGATCAGGATAAGAAAAGCGAAGAAGGGTGAAGGCGGGTCGCAGTTAAACAACTAAGAACGATAAACAGGAGCAATAAAATGTTTAATAGTCCTGCAGGTATATTTATTTTTACGCTGGTTTGCTTATTTATTATCGGCTTGGATGTTGGGTTGGTACAGGCGGATACAGAAAAATTGGATTATAAGATCAAGCTTGATACCGTAATCAAGGGATCCGGTGAGGATTCGTGGTGGTTTCATCCGCGGGTGGCATCGGTTCCGGGAGTGGGTGATAACGGTGGTTCCAGAGTTGTGATGAGTATGCAAAAACAGTTGAAATTAAGCGACTTTTATTCGGGTTTGTATGTGTTATATACAAATGATATGGGTGCTAACTGGACAAAACCGGATGAACGAGCAGAGCTAGCCTGGCGTAGGCTGGAAGATAATATCACCCTGGCAGTGGCGGACCCAACCCCCGGATGGCATGATCCTACAGGTAAGTTGTTGGTATTCGGCTGTACTGTTCATTATCTCAACGGGCGACAAATCTCGCCGCAGCCGGGGGTGACTTCTTATACGATACATGATCCCAAAGCAGGAACCTGGACGCCTTGGCAGGAGATAGAGATGCCGGCAAGGGATGACTTTTTTTGCAGTCGCTCAGCGTGTTCCCAGTGGCTGAGCGAGCCGGATGGAACGTTATTGATCCCGATCTACTTTAAAAGTAGAGAGACCGCCGCCGCGTCAGTAGCGGTTATGCGTTGTTCGTTTGACGGTAAAGTGGTCAAGTATCACACTCTGGGGAATGTGTTGAAACTGAATGTCAAGCGGGGCCTGTGTGAACCATCGATAACATTTTATCAGAATCGGTACTATCTAACGATTCGCAACGATATAAAAGGATACGTGACGGTCAGTGACGATGGTTTGCATTTTGCTCCAATAAAACCCTGGACGTTCGAGGACGGGACAGAGCTAGGCAGCTACAACACCCAACAGCACTGGATAACACACAGCGACGGTTTGTTTCTGGTCTATACCCGACGGGGAGCGGGCAACGATCATATTCCACGTAATCGAGCCCCTTTGTTTATCGGGCAGGTGGACCCGGAAAAAATGTGTGTTATCCGTAAGTCAGAGCGGATCCTGATTCCAGAGAATAACGCCACGCTGGGCAACTTCGGTGCATCTGCTATCAACGAGAAGGAAAGCTGGGTGACGGTGGGCGAAAGCGTTTTATCCAAATCCAAACGCGAGGCGTCGGTTTTCTCTGCCCGGATACTCTGGTCAAAACCGAATCGTTTGTTGAATATTGTGGCGAAGTAGAATTTTAATGAGGAATTAATGACGAAGTCCGAATGCTCAATAATATTTAGACAGGATTTCAGGATTGGTGAGATGCTTTATTTGTGCCGCTAAATGCGGAGATCATGTGGGGTGGAGAAGATCGCACAAGGAAATCGTACGGATGAGATTGCTGCGTTGGTTCTGCAGGCCTCCTGGCGATGACGTTTCGTTCGGGATGACATTTTTTTTATGCGCGTAAAAAAAGAGCCGCCGTAATTAATATTCACGACGACCCTGAATCAATGGATCCCGGACACTGTCCGATTTGACGCTTTGGGCGTCAGCCTCCAGGCAGTGCCGAGCCAGAAGTTTCATCTATTTATTTTTCAACGGCGATGAAGCCGAAAAGCAAAAATTACCAATAAGCTCCAGTTTTCTCGTATCAAGTAATGTTTCAATGCAAAATTGAGAGTGAATCGTCGATGCACTGAATCATCTGGGCGACGTCGAAGGGTCGGCACAGGTAGGAGTCGAAACCCTGCTGCATAAGTGCGTGTCCTTCGCCCTCGGTCAAGGGGGAGGTAATGGCAATTATCCGGGCGTCCTGCAGTTCGCTGTTTTCGCGGATGGTCGAGCAGATTTTTTGAGCGTTGATATCCTCGAGCACAATATTAATGAAAATAATGTGAGGATTAAACTGCTCAGCAATGATCCCGGCATCGAAACCACCCTGGGCAACCCGGACTTCATAGCGGCCGTTGTTTTCCAGGGACTGGACGAGGGAATCGGTTAGATCGGGATTATCTTCGACCAGAAGGACCCGAGTGGACCCGCCGTCGAGGCCGTTAAGCGGAATACCGTGGGCCTTCATAAACCTGACCAGTTGGGACATGGGAATCCGTCGATCTTTACTGCCGGGGATTCGGTAGCCGCGAAGTTGACCGGAATCAAACCATTTTGATACGGTTCTTGGAGCAACGTTGCAAATTTTTGCAACTTCACCGGTTGTTAAAACGTCTTTTTTCTTTTGCATGGTAAGTACTTCTTGAGTTTTCTACATTTTCAGAGCTTTACACGTAATTCATCGGCTCTAAGGACAGGCACATTAACCAACAAGCAGGCCTAAAATAAATATCTTTTATTCCGATCGGCCCGGCTTACTGCTTCATACACCCAAAAACTCATCAGCACCACATTTTGATTTCAGGTTGACCGTTATAACACCCTGTTGCACAACACTTTAACAGCCACGCCCAAAGACAGCTTCTACTCGGGACGGCCCAAAACCAACCAATTTGCCTCCTATTAAAAATCCAATAATCCACACAATCACTACAAAAAACCTAATCCTCTCTTACATTATTATTCACCTAAAACCGGTAAAAGGCAAGTTATCGGTCCCGAACCGATATATTTGGATAGTTGTTGCAGGAATTCGGCGTAAAGGCAAAGTGTAAAAAAAGGGCGCCACGTTTAGATATGACGCCCATTTCTAATCGGGATTAAATTTGAGAACGTTGTTATCGGCAGATGTCGGCTTTTCCGGCACAGCCGAGGACGTGCAATTTTCGTTTTACCATTTGCTTGATGGCTTCGCGACCGGGGCCGAGGTATTTACGCGGGTCGAACTCAGCGGGATTTTCGGCGAAGACCTGACGGATTTTGGCGGTCAAGGCCAGGCGCAGGTCGGTGTCGATGTTGACTTTGCAAACGGCCATCTTTGCGGCTTTGGAAATGGCTTCTTCGGGAACGCCCATGGTGTTGGGCATGTTGCCACCGTATTTGTTGATCAGGTCGATGAATTCTTTGGGGACACTGCTGGAGCCGTGCATGACCAGGGGGTAACCGGGCAGGCGTTTGCCGATTTCTTCAATGACATTAAAGGCCAGTTTGGGTTCGGCCTTGAACTTGAAAGCGCCGTGGCTGGTACCGCAGGCCACTGCCAGAGAATCGCAACCGGTGGCTTTGACGAATTCTTCGGCTTCGGCGGGATCGGTAACATGACTCATGACATCGTCAGCGGAAACGCCCACAACGTCTTCTTCGATGCCGCCGAGTTGACCGATTTCGGCTTCGACAACGACGCCATGCTGATGGGCATAATCGACGACGGACTTGGTCAGGGCGGTGTTTTCTTTGACGGATTTGTGCGAGGCGTCGATCATGACGGAAGTGAAGCCGTCCTGAACGCATTGCTGACACAAATCGAAAGTGTCACCGTGGTCAAGGTGCATGACAACCGGAAGATCGGTTTCAGCGATGGCAGTGTCGATCAGTGCCCGGAGGTATTTAATGTTGGCGTAAGCACGGGCACCTTTGGAAATCTGGAGGATTACCGGGGCGTTTTCTTCTTTGGCGGCCTCGATGATACCCTGCATGAGTTCCATATTGTTGACATTGAAAGCGCCAATGGCAAAGCCGCCTTCGTAGGCTTGGCGAAACATTTTTTCGGTGGTTACTAATGGCACAATAGTTCTCCTTATTTGGCAAAATTACAATTTAGTTATCTGTTAAAAACCTATTCACTTTTTTTGATTATAATCGTTTGGCCGTTGGTTACCTGCTTGAGGCAGGAAAAGTCGCCGGTTAGCAGTCCGACGATATTAACCGCCGAGGCGGCACGAATCTCATCGCCGCGGGAAGCGGGTGTCGGGCCGAAAAACAGGCAAAAAGCCTTTCCGGTGGGCCAGTAACCCAATTGGCCGGCCTGGACCACGTCGTGGGCATCAGCTTGTAGCGGCGCATCAACGTCGATGGCGAAATAAATTTCGTCACCCCAGCGCTGGGCGGCGGCCTCGATGGGCAGTGCCGCGGCAATAGTCTGGGCGGTGGCGGAATCGTTTAACTGAGCCTGGAGCCGATAGTTACCGGCGGTTATGTCAATTGCCATAGGCATATTCGCACCCAAAAACCGATTTCTCAACGATTAAACCGAAATGGATTTATAACGGCTTTGTAAGTTGCGGTCAATGATTTTCCGCGATTATGCGGCGATTCCCGATGAATTGAGGTTAACCACTTTTTTTCCCGGTTGGGGGCCGAAATCATGGCAATCGGGCGCGGATATCGTCGATAATCAACTGCAGGGTCTGTTTGAGGGATGATTTGGGTTGATAACCGACGGTGGTGTGGATTCGGTCCAGGGAGGGGACGCGGCGCATCATGTCGTCGAACGGTTTTCCGTAGGCCTGTTCGTAGGATAGAAATTCCTTGGTGCTTTTGGAGCCGGTCATGGCGATGATTTTTTCGGCCAGGTCGTTGATGCTGATTTCCTCGCAGGAGCCGATGTTATAAACGCGTCCCGGTGCGTCGGGGCAGTTCATCAGGGCGATGCAGCCGTCCACGACATCGCCGACATAAGCGAAGCAACGGGTTTGTTTGCCGGCGCCGTAGATGGTGATCGGCTCGTTTTTGAGGGCGTGCTCGACGAAGCGAGGGATCACCATTCCGTAACGACCGGTCTGGCGTGGGCCAACCGTGTTGAAAAGTCGTACGGGGATGACCGGCAAACCGTATTGATCGTGATACGCCAGGGCCAGGAATTCATCGATGGCTTTGCTGCAGGCGTAAGACCAGCGAGAAAAACGGGTGCTGCCCAGGACGCAATCGTCATCCTCGTGGAAAGATTCCGCTTCGCTTTTTCCGTAAACTTCGCTGGTCGAAGCGAGGAGTACTTTTTTGCCGAACTTGTTGGCGATTTCCAGAACCACTTCGGTGCCGTGGATGTTGGTTTCGATGGTGCGGACGGGGTAATCGACGATCAACTGCACTCCCACGGCTGCGGCCAGGTGAAAAACGACATCACACTGATCGATCAGGATATGCATAGCCTCGTCGTTGCGGACGCTGTCAAAGACGAAGCGGAATTTCGGATTAGATTCGACGCCCGCCAGATTGGTGCGCAGGCCGGTGCTGAGATCATCAATGGCGACGACGTCGTGGCCGAATTGCAATAATCGATCAACCAAATGCGAGCCGATGAAACCTGCTCCGCCGGTAACTAATGCTTTCACGGAAAATTCCTTAACTGGACATCGTGCTATTTATACAAAATCCGTACGGGCTAAAGCCCATCCTACACTACTGGAAATCCGAAGCACTAAATCCTAAATTCGAAACAATATCAAATTACCAAAATTCAAATTTTCAAAACCTAATCACAACTTCTTGATTATAACCATTTTGCACCAGGATAACAACTTATTCCGGCCTATTTATGGCTGCCAGAGCAGTTGGATGGGGTATTTTGCCTGTTGAGAGTTTTGGGGTCTGTCCGATAAGTAATTTGTATAGTCGAAAAAGCGGAAAGGTTTTGCTCAAGCAGAGGGCTTGCGGGCAACGAGAGGGAAAATAAACACAACGAACGATGCTCAAAAAACCATGAAAATCGCTATCTGTGCACCGATGGATTTGGCTGGATCGGGTGGTGTGGAAACGCACATCCTGTCGCTGGCGGCTGCGCTGAGGGAGCTGGGGGTGGAGGTGAGCGTTTTTGGTGATTCTGACGGGGCGGATTTTTGTTGCATGGACCGCTGTCGTCCGGGAGATTACCAGATTATTCACACGCACGGCTGCGGGTTTTCCCGGCGATTTATCCGCTGGGCATTGGAAAATCGCCGGCGAGCCGACCGTCCCGCTCATGTACACACGCTGCACGGATTGTCGCTGGGGTATTTACTGGCGTGTGGAACGTGGTTTAATTGGCGTTGTTACAGTGCGAGCCTGGCGGAGTTGGTTATGGCCCGACACGCCGAGAAGGTTATCGCGGTCAGCGGCAACACCAAACGTCAGGCGCAGAAATTTTTTCGGCTGGGACCCGGCAAAACTCAAGTCATCCCCAACGGTTATAATCCTGACAAATGCAACTCCGGTAACAGGCAAGCAATCCGTTCGCGATTGGGACTTGGTTCGGAGAATCTGGTGTTGTTGTTTGTCGGCCGGGGTGAAGATCGCGTCAAGGGGACGGCTCTGATCAGCGATGCCATGGATGAGCTTTACGAGCGGCATGGGCAGGTTCGGTTGCTGGCGGTTCCGGGCAGTGGTTTTCCAGAGGCGAAGTGGTTGTGCCGGGCGGGCAGGGTCGATCACGATAAAATTGTTGATTACTACCGGGCGGCGGACATTTTTGTTAATGCTTCGAAATACGAAGGTTTTCCGTTGACGATTGTTGAAGCAATGGGAGCGGGACTGGCGGTCGTTGCAGCTCCGGTCGGCGGCATTACGGAAATTGTTCAACACGAGAAAAACGGTCTACTGCTACGGGTTGATAGGGGTGATCTGGCCGAGAAGGTTGAACTGCTGATCGCCGATAAAAACCTGCGTAGTTACCTGGGGCAAAACGGTCGGGTTACGGCCCAGGAGCTTACCTGGGAAAAAATTGCCCGGCGAACGATAACAGAAATCTACGAACCGCTGTTAAACTCCGCGGCTGAAAATCTGAACGGTCGGTCATCAGCCGAACAGCAACCCGACAAAATCCAAACCGAGAATCTGACAGTTTCGGTTATCATTCCGACCTTGAATCGTTCAGACTCATTGTTAGACACGCTGGATTCGGTGCTGAAGCAAAGCGTTAAACCCAGTGAGGTTATTGTTGTGGATCAGAGCGAAAGTGTCGATGAGCAAGTCAGCAGTTTTTGTCGGGAGCACAATATTATTCTGGAGCACCTCAGCGAGCGGGGTTCGCACCGGGCCCGCAACCGGGCGATGGGGTTGGCTACGGGTGACATTTTGTTTTTTTGCGACGATGATTGTGAACTGGACGAGGGTGTGCTGGAGAATCATTTGAAAAATTACGCGGATCAAAATGTTGGTGCCGTGGGCGGTCGATTGCTGCAGCCGAGTGAGCAGGACGACGCGGTCAGGCTCGACACCAACATCAAGTGTGGCAGCTTCAATCGCTGGAGCGGAAAAGTTACCGGAAAATTTTATTCCACGGTGAAAGGGCCGATCGATCATTTTTCCGGCGGGAATTGTTCGGGCAGGCGTGAGTTGCTGATTGAAGCCGGGGGTTACGATGAGAATTTTGGTGGAAATGCATTTTTTGAAGAAACCGATCTGGCGTTGCGGATCAAAAAACTGGGCGGTCAAATCATTTTCGAACCGGCGGGGCGGGTGGTGCATCTGCATTGCGAAGCGGGCGGCAATCGCGCCGGGCGGATGAAAGATTGGGTGTTCTGGTTCAGCCACAATTACCTGCTGCTGTTTTGGCGGCACGGCAAGAAAATTGGTTTGCCGGTGTTCTTCGCGCGACTGTCGGCTCGCTGGCTGTGGTGGTCGGTGCGACACAAAAAACCCACCTTGATCTTTGCCGGAGTGCGGGGATTCTGCCGGGGATGTAAAGACCTCCGCCAGAGAGTCAACCAGGTGAAAAACTCGTTCGCTACCGGTCCAGCCCAAGCTAACGATAATCCAAGCTAGCTCCAGGTAAGTCTAATCGCCGGACAGATCGCCTATCTGCCAGAGGTAGAGGAACTGTGGTCCTTCGCTGCGTAGCCAATGGGGCAGTTCGATGTTCACCAGTGATTTGGTCCCCAGTTCAGCGGCGGAGGAATAGAGGTTGGAGCGGTAGCCGTAAGGGCGATGATACATAACCACCTGTACATTTTTGAGTCCGGCGACTTGTTTGGCCCGGTCGATGGCGTCTTGGGGGTAACCGATGCGGTCGATGAGTCCGGCGGCTTGGGCCTGATCGGAAGTAAACACCCGCCCGTCGGCGAGCTTGAGCAATTCATCCCGCTGCAATCCGTCCCGACCGTTAAGGACCACTTTCAGGAAATTATCGTAGAATTGCATGATTATCGCCTGGAGAACCTGTCGTTCCTCTTCTGCCAAGTCCTTGAGCGGTGAAGCCATGTCTTTGAGTTGGCCGCTTTTGATGGCTTCGGCGCTGATGCCGAGCTTTTTCATGGTTCCGGCGAAACTGACGGTCTGCATGATTGTGCCGATGCTGCCGGTGATGCTCGAGGGACCTGCAATAATTTCGTCGCAGCCGCAGGCGATGTAATAACCGCCGCTGGCGCCGACGTCGAGGATGCAGGCGATAACCGGTTTTTTTGTTTTCGCTTTGAAAACGGTTAGTTCGTTGTACATCATGTCCGAAGCAGCAACTGTTCCACCGGGCGAGTTGATGCGCAAAACCACCGCTTTGACATTTTGATCGATTTGGGCCTGTTCGAGTTTTTCGCCGAACAGGCTGACCGGATTGTCTTTAACGCCCAAAAGGCCGCTTTCGCTGCTGTTGGTCAGGATGCCGTCCACATCGATAACCGCGATCTTGTCCGGCACCCAGAGTCCATCATCGCGCTGCAGAACCGTCTCATTGAGATCCTGGGCAGCAGGAACAGGTTTAATTACGAAAGCTGTCGGGCCACAGCCGATTAAGAATCCAAGCAACAACACCGATAACGCTACAAAATTTCGGATCGGCTTATTCACAAGATTACTCCTTGAACAGAAATTTTCTGTTAGTGTTCGCGGTCTTATTCAACCATGCAGAACCATTATTCACGTTTTCAACCCTGGGCGGCCTGGACGTACATCATGCGGGTTTCGTTTAAAGCAACCGACAGGACCTTTTTTTCCTGCTCGGTGAGATTGCCTTTGGTTTTTTCTTCGAGAACGTCAAGCATATCGATGTGGTGCTTGGCCAGGTCCAGGTTAACCTCGGGTTTTTCACCTTTTTCCGGATCGGCGAACTTGCCCAGGCAATAATAAGTCTGAATCACATAGGAATTAATCAGGGTCATGAAGCTGGCCGGCGGAATACCAACGGGCTGCTGTTCATCCGGGGTTTGATCCTGCTCTGAGTCATCTGGGGCAGACGGGGAGGAATCCGGCTGAGCCGGCTGAGCCGAATGATCGGGCTGAGCAGATTGTTTGGATTGCCCAGAGAGCTTTTCCTTTTCCTGCCGGGCTTGGGCTTTCCAGTTTTCGTCAGATACGATTTTTGGTTTTTTCTCGTCGTCGCTGGGCATTTTTATCCTCCCGTGATTTTGCACTAGTAATTTGTTTGGTTTGTTTTAAAATTGCTTCGGTTGCACTGATGGCGTCGGGCAAATCCTCTTCAGGATAAGCTGCTTTGCGCGCCGCCGCTACCAGTCCGACAAACATCGGCTGAGGTTTCAGCGGCCAGGAAGTCATGCAGGGGTGAGCCTGGGTCCCGATGAAATAATTGTGTTCGGGCAGTTCCAGAATCTGCATAATCGGCTGGCCGGGCGCCTTGCCGGAGAATACCAGCCCTTTTTCCGTAAGCTGGTTAATATATTGCGGATCCACCTCGTAACGATGGCGGAAGCGCATTCGCACTTGAGTTTTGCCCCCGAACAACCGGCTGGCAAAGGTGTCCGGGAAAATCTCCACATCTTTACCACCCAGCCGCATGTTGCCGCCCAAGCCTTCGATTTTTTTCTGTTCGGGCAGAATGTCGATCACCTGATGTTCACAATCCTGCGATAATTCGCCACTGTTGGCCCCGGTCAATCCGCAAACATTTCGGGCGAACTCCACCACCGCCATTTGAAATCCGAGACAAATCCCCAGAAACGGCAGGTTATTTTCCCGGGCGTACTTAATGCAGGTGATCTTGCCTTCGGCGCCGCGCATGCCGAACCCGCCGGGAACGATTATCCCGTCCAGGCCATTCATTTTCTCGGCAACGTTGGTTTCGGTAACATCACTGGTGTCGATCCAGCAGATTTTGACTCTCGTATTCAGATAAGCGCCACTATGCTCCAGGGCATGAATGATGCTGGCGTAGCTGTCCCGCACGGTGGTGTATTTACCGGTCATGCCGATGGTTACTTCGTGCTGAACCATATCCAGCCGATCCACGAAATCGCTCCACTCCAGCCAGGCCGCCCGCTCCCGCTTCAAATTAATCCGCTGTTCCAGACGCAGCAGCTTGATTACCTCAAAATCATAACCCGATTCCCGTAGCATGTTCGGGATCACATAAATACTGTCGCAGTCGTGCATACTGAAAACCCGCTCCATCGGTACGTTGGTGTACTGGGCGATCTTTTGCCGGACTTTTTCCGTAACCGGTTTCGACGCCCGGCACGCGATGATGTGCGGCTGCACTCCCATTTCCATCAAACGTTTGATGCCCAGTTGAGCGGCTTTGGATTTCTGCTCGCCCAGCGTCTTGGGCTCCAGTACGTAAGTCAGCGCTACAAAACAAACCGAGTTGGGCCCCTCTTCGTAGGCCAATTCGCGCATGGCTTCGATGTAATAAGCATTCTCCACGTCGCCCACCGTCCCGCCGATCTCGACAAACACCACGTCGGCCTCGCTGGAAACCGCCAGTTCGCGCAAACGCATTTTTACTTCGCCGGTAACGTGCGGAATCATCTGCACATCACGGCCCAGGTAATCGCCGTGGCGTTCCTTACCCAGCACCTGCGTAAAAATCTGCCCGCTGGTGGTGAAATTCACAGCCTTGAGGTCCTTACCCAGCATCCGCTCGTAAGTGCCCAGGTCCATATCGCATTCCATCCCGTCATCCAGCACAAAAACTTCACCGTGCCGAAACGGATTCAGCGTTCCCGAATCAATATTAAGATAACCTTCCAGCTTGATCGGCTCGACATTGAGCCCCTTGTCCTGGAGCAGCTTGGCCAGACTCGACGAGAAAATCCCCTTACCCAATCCGCTCATCACCGTGCCGGTTATCACCACGTAACGGGTGCGTCCCCGGATGTAGCCGCTGGGCATCGGCGTATAAAACTCCGTCTCGTCCGAAACATTACCAATACTACTCAATAATTCTTCCGTGCTCATCGCTTTCCTTTTCCAGCATCCCTGCCAACCGTAACCAAAATTACCATACCGACTGCTTCACTAATTACTGTTTAATATTTTCCACTCCAACACGCCCCCCGAATACCCCGTTTGCAACTCCACTTCCACCCGCAGCGATTCCGTTTCCACCGCCTCAAACGTTACCTTATTAAAGGCATCCTTTTTGACCGCATAATTCGACGCCCCGGTTACTTCTTTCCACTGTCCAGCCTTATTATACAATACCCGCCAGCTTTGCGGAATCCGGCAGCCGCCACCCGGAGCATCGTCAAACCAATACACCTCCACTCCCGCCACCTTCGTCTGCTGGGCAAAATCGTACTGCATCCATTCCGTTGATCCCTTATGGTCCCACCACGTCATCCGCGGAATACTGTTATCGTGCGAATTTGCCGGCTCTTTCTGATCGTTCAGTGCTTTAGTTGAATCCGTCCCCCAGCAATGCGAAACCGTCACCTTCGACTGACTGGCAATCGTCGGCTTTGGGATTTCCTTGAGGTACTTCTCAGCCTTCGGCACCCAGACCTTCATTTTGCCCGGACCCCGGTTATTCCAACTGTAATAAGGCACCGCAACGACATCCACCTCCCGAACTCCGTTCCCCTGCAGGTTCCGCGCCATCGCCCGACCTTTTATAGCTGTCACGCCTCCCAGTATCTCCACAGGATAACCTTCCAACTCTTTATCGCCGGGCAGATACACATGATCCATTTCCGGATTATCAGCCTCCTCCAGGCAATACACAATCGGCCCCCGCTGCAGGGCAACTTTCCCCCGGTCCGCTTGAACCTTTTCATGTGCCGCCACCCGCCGCACCGGCATCGGCATCGACAACTCAATCACATCTTCCGGCTTCCACTTGCGTTCGATTCGGGCATAACCCTTTTGCAAATCGATTGCTGTTACCGACTTATTGATTTTCAAACTCACCCGCGAATCTGCCTTGCTCACCTTATCATCAAACCGATACAAATCTGTCGCCAGAGGCTCACCCCGGCACCAGCCCGGAATCCGCAGATTAATCGCAAACTCCCCCTGCGTCTCCGGTTCAACCCGCAGCAGCACCCGCCCGTCCCACGGATAACGCGTTTCCTGCACCAGATTGACTGACCCGTTTTTTAATGTTACTTTAGCAGTGCTTCCCACATACATATTCACAAAAATATCCGTCCCGTCCTGCGCATAAACATACCCACTCACCGACGGAATAAAACGCACCACGTTACTGGGACAACAGGAACAGCCATACCACGCCGCCCGCGAATTCGAGCCCTGGTTGAATTTATAATCGCCGTCCGCTTCCAGCGGATTCACATAAAAGAACTCTTTACCGTCCAGCGAAACTCCCGACAGCAGTCCGTTATACAGCGTTCGCTCGAACACGTCGAAATAACTCGCATCCCGATGCAGCAGATTCATCCGATGGCTCCACAGCGCCAGACCGATAGCTGCACAAGTTTCCGCGTATGCCGACTCGTTCGGCAGAAAATACTCCTCCCCAAACGACTCGCCTGAGTGACTGGCTCCAATTCCTCCGGTGATATACAACTTGCTGCGTGTCAGGTTGTCCCACAGACGGTCCATCGCCCGGGCATAACCTTCATCGGCCGTCAAACCCACAATATCCGTCACCCCCGCATACAAATACATCGCCCGCACCGCGTGGCCCATTATCTCGGACTGCTCCCGGATTGGTGCATGGTCCTGACAATACGCACCATATTTTTTTCGCCCATGCTCGGTTCCCCGCTCATCCAGGAAAAACTTCGCCAGTTTCAGGTATCGTTCTTCCCCTGTCACCTCCCAGAGCTTCACCAGTGCCAGTTCGATCTCCTCATGCCCCGGCACATCGCTGCGTTTGCCTGGGCCGAATATCGAATCAATATGATCCGCCACCCGCAGTGCCACATCCAGAAACTTCCGCTTGCCCGTTGCTCGATAATACGCCGCCGCCGCCTCGAACATATGACCCGCACAGTACAACTCATGCATCGACCCCAGATTCGTCCACCGCTTATCCATCCCCGTCAGAATATAGTAAGTCATCAGGTATCCGTCATCCTGCTGGGCTGCGGCGATCTTATCGATAATCTCATCGACCTTCTTTTCGAGCTCCGGATCACGCTGGTTGCTCAGCGAATAGGCCGCCCCTTCCAGAACTTTATAAACGTCCGAATCGTCAAAGTAGATTCCTTTGAATTTCCCTTCCATCAGCCCCGCCGCCTTGTCGAAGTTATCGATCCGCCCGGTCTCCTCACACTTGGCGATATCATGCCAAACCGTATTCTTTCGGTTAATCTCAATCCGCGGTGCCCAAAACGCATCGGTAATCTTGACATCCGTAAACGCCACCCCATCCAGCTTCCCGGTCGGCTCCGCCCCTGCCGCCGCTGCAATTGCGAGCACCAGAATCAAACTTAACTGACATTTCCCAATCACACGTTTAAAAAACATAATTTCTTCATTCCGAAAACAATAAGCTTGTTAAAATCAAAGATTAACGCAAGGAAACCTTGTACATTGTAATGCTAAGGGGCTTTAAGGTCACTTCCTTCGAAAGGTCCGTTGACTCTGCCGCCTTGATAGAGACCTTTTCCTCTTGGCCGGGCGTGTTGTACAGGAAAGGATTATCACCTGCTATTACCCATGTTTTTGCCTTGTCTGAACTCCTTATGCCCTCCAAATCAAAGGTCAGCTTGCAGGTGTTCCATGTCGGGTTTACGACGGCAACGGTCAGCGATCTTTTATCCTTTGTCAAAGCCGCCGCAACATCAAGATCATTACCCGCATCGCCAACCTTGACAGGGATAGTACCGAACTCTTTTCGATAGAGCATCAACGGCAGCGCGGTCGTTGCAAATCCGGCCTCTGTCTTGGTCGTCTTGATACATCCGATGACATTGACTGTCTGTGCATAGTTGGCCATAAAGTAAATATCGCTGTTGCGGAAATATTCATGCAGACCGGCAGCGATCCCCAAAGCATCATTCAGAAAATAGCGCGTACCCAACTCACCGTAAACATGCTTGCCGTACCAGTAGTTCCACTCGTCCAAGGCAATGCGGATATCTTTACCTTTAATTGAATTTATAGTCTTGCGATACTGGCGGTGGGCATCGGCGATGTGCTTTATATTATTGGGAATTTGGCGAACATGCTGTGCAACGTCCGTGCGGCCCAGGCAATAAAAATGTTCACTCAGTAGATCCATGTTATCGCTGCATGAAACGAGCATTCCCCTGCTCCAGTCCCCGACACTGCCGACGCCAATGGTCTTAATCGTCGGATCGACCTGTTGCATTTTCTCTACAACCTGGTTATGCTTTAGCACATAATGCTCCAGTTTCATATACCCCAACTGCCAGCCTCCATACATCTCGTTGCCGACACACCACCATTTAACCTTATAAGGCTTATTATTGCCGTTTTCCGCCCTTTTCTTACCGTAAAAGGTTTTGCTCGAACCGTTGGCATACTCCACTTCCGCCGCTGCCGAATACGCATCGCCAAAACCCGTATTTACCGCGATCATCGGTTCGGCATCGATCAGCTGGCATAACCGGACAAACTCATCCATCCCAACATCGTTTGTTTCGATCCCCGTCCAGGCAGGATTAGCCCTAGTAGGGCGCTGATCACGCTCGCCCAGGCCGTCACGCCAGTCGTAGCCGCTGACGAAGTTGCCGCCGGGCCAGCGGTAAACGGGGGAATCAAGCTTTTTCAGCAAAGCCAGTGTATCGGCACGGAAACCCTCGATATTGTCGGCAGGCATAAGTGAAACAGCACCAACTGCAAAGGAACCATTGCCCCTGCTGACGATCTCAAGTGTACCGTTATCTGTATCACCGCCGGCGGTAAAATCAAAGGTGACTTTTGTAAAATCTTTTTTGAACCGGGTGATCTTCACAGTTTCGCGGTCATTTTTTTCCTTACCCCATACGAGTGAAACCTCAACCGGCAGTGAACCTTTGTCGCCTGCAATAACAACA
The DNA here is from genome assembly GCA_016934515.1 of Sedimentisphaerales bacterium. Classification (GTDB taxonomy): domain Bacteria; phylum Planctomycetota; class Phycisphaerae; order Sedimentisphaerales; family SM23-30; genus JAFGSR01. The sequence continues at coordinate 18,513 of JAFGSR010000134.1, read as the reverse complement.
TGGCCTTGGTATTTTCTGCCCTTGACCAGAGCAAGCTCCTGTTGATAGATTCCGGTGGGTTGTCCGGTAACGGTTATCTCAGGTGAATGTTCACCGCTATAGGCAATCTTTTCGCTCATCTTAACCGAAGTTTCCGGCCCGATGACCTTCCAGGGGGAATCACGCAAAACTCTGGCACCGGCGTCGGTTGTGCCCCACGTTTTGCCCTGTGCGGGAACTGCGTAGTAGAACTTTCGGTCTTCAAGCATCTCTGCCCATATACCGCCGTAAATGCACTTACCCAGGTGTTCGATAAACTGACCGTAGATGTATTTCGAGATCGGCTCGAACGTAACATTGGTATCTATACTAACGGTGCTTTCAACTGTTTTGGATTCGGGGGGGGCAGGTTCGCCCATAAAAATCAACTGGACATCATCATATAACGCGGTTCCTTTTGACTGGCCCCATCCACCAAAGAGACAGTTGATCTGGATCATATCCGATTCCGCCGTGAACTCCATTTCAACCTTCGTCCAGTCGGCGTTTTCGGTAATGGCATTTGTCCTGAAGTCCATATTGCCGTGAATGTTAATAAGTGCCCCTTTACCCGTATGCTGCAGAAAATTTTCGGTCTTGATCCAGCCGAGCAGTTTATATTTATGGAAAGGTTTAACTTCAACCTGAGTGGTCCAGCCTGCATCTGCACCTTCGTCGGAGGAAATCTTCACGCAACCGTTATCATTGTGGCCATCGGAAGAATATTCTAACCTGGCCTTACCACTCCAGGTTGTTTTTTCCCAACCGACGGGATCGCCGTTGTCGGTCCTGTCAAAAGAACCGTTTGGAATAAGAATGACTTCACCCGTCTTCTCTGCAGCGTACGAAAAAGCCGAAAGAATGAGTATTGACAAAAGAGTTATTGCTAAATAATTGATAGTACGAACTTGCAATATAACGATCCTATATGTAATCCGATATTTCCCATTTAAAATTCAAAACTATGAATTTCCCAAAGAATAATCCTTCACGTTGAAATCTACGAATCCATTATACAGACATTTACGTTTAAAAAACCATAATTACTAACCAACAGATTCGGCTTACAGCTTCAGGTTTTTGTAAAAGTGAATTATTTTTTCTGATAACGCTCGACAAATTCAGCGTATTGTTCGGGCGTATCGATCCCCACCGCTTCATGCACGACATCTTTGGTCGCGATAATCAGGCCGTTCTCCAGGGCCCGCAACTGCTCCAGTTTTTCCGCCAGTTCCAGCGGGGTAGGCACCATTCGGCTAAGTTTCAACAACGCCTCCCGCCGATAAGCGTAAATCCCCAGGTGCTTGCGATAAATCACCGAACCGCTGTCCACTCCCCCGGCATCTCTGCCAAACGGGATCGGCCACCGCGAAAAATACAACGCGTGCCCGCTGCCCGCCACCACCGCCTTGACCACGTTGGGATTACTGACATCTTCGCCGGGGCCGAAAACCGCTGTCAGCGTCGCCATATCCGCCTGCTCATCCGTCTCCAGCAGTTCCACCAGGGTGTCAATGTTTTTCGGATCGATGTCCGGCTCATCGCCCTGAACATTAACAATTACCTCGGCATCAATCTCCGCGGCAACTTCGGCAATCCGGTCCGTGCCGCTCGGATGAGCCGGGCTGGTCATCCGCCAGGGGGCCCCAAATTCATCACAAGCCTTGCCAATCCGCTCGTCATCGGTCGCAATTAGCACCTTTTCCACCCGCCGGCTCAAACAGACCCTCTCATAAACGTGCTCTAACAGGTATTTACCCGTCTTTTGGGCAAGGAGCTTGCCGGGAAATCGCGTTGACGCGTATCGGGCTGGAATAACCGCAACTGAACTCACTTTAATAGCAGTCACCTTATGATTGCAGGGTTAACACATTAATTAAGGGAAAACCAACTGCTCTACGATGATACCCACCTGGCATTTAAAGTCAAAGTTTTTTCCAACCAAACGAAATCCTAACCAAACGCCTATATTCGTCGCAAAATCCACGTTGATGCTCTCCGCTCAGCCTCCAATTTCCATAGATTAAAAGCCCCGGCTGCAAAAATCATCTCTTGTATGGCGGTCCCGTCGCCACTGAAGTGATCTGGTAATTCGCATTAATCGAATAATCTAACATTTCTAACCGGTTATTTGTTAAATATTGATAATTCCGATTATAACGATTAGTGAATCTGAATCGATTATCGTGGATATAACGAAACAATGGTTGCTATTTAGCAACACCGGTAGCAATTAGCATATCTACCTATTTCACAACAACTTAAGAGCATTTTACCCCCGCCCGCGTTGTGCATGGTCAACGTAGGCAGTGCCGGTCCGTTGACAATACCAGTGATATATTACCACTTTATAATCGCATTACTGTCGAAAAAACAGTAGTTTATGACCGTCGGTGAAAAACCGCACATCCTTGAGGAATTTGGCATTAACTTTGCGGTTATCGTTATTTGGATAGAGGAATTTGTTGTTAAATTGGGGCTTGCAAAACCGCCTGGATCGGTTGGGTTCTTGGCTGAGCACGATTGTTAAATGGTTCAAGCAGATTTTAAAGAAAAAAGGCAGTATCGTCGGCTGGATTTGCGTCTGCCGCTGGAATACTATAAAACCGACATGGGACGACCCGGTGTCACACGCACCATGACCGTTAACGTCAGCACGGGTGGCGTCTATTTTGAAACCACCTGCGAAAACATCAAAACCGGCGACATCCTGGCCCTTGAAGTCGGCGTACCTCCCGGAGACGCTCGTTTCCCCATGCACGGAAAATTCGCCACCACCGGAAAAGTGGTTCGCACCGAAAAAATCCATAACCCGGCAACACAAAATCAGCCCGCTTTCACCAGTCTTGGCGTCGCCTCAAAGTTCCAGGAAGGCTTCAAGCTTACCCTCTAACCCCCACACACTCCATTTAAACTCGCTTTCTAATCCGTTCATTTTCACAGAATGTTTCTTTTTACAGATTTCGGCCCGTCCTTTTTTGCTCTCCTTAATCGTAATTTGCCATGCATTCGCCAATTCCCCATCATCCCAATATCGTTTTCCCAGGCTCATCAACGACTAAATCCGTTTCATTTCTAATTGTGATATCGGTCTCACTAAAGTCGTAATTTTAAACGACCGATAACCCGATTTTTCACTTATTAATACTGAAAACCGTAAAATCCCTTGCCCAACCCGACGGTTTAGGATTATAATGGAAATTGCAGTAAATAAGTGTTTTTGCTAACCTGCTTAATATTACGCTGCAACGCTTTGCCTTACAGAATTGGAATCAGAACCATGGATTCGCCCCGAATAGAACAATCTATAAGTGAGTTGACCTTTTACGTTTTTCAGCGACCGCTTCATCCGGAACTGTTTAACATTCACCGCTCGCGCCATTTTTTACAATGCGATTATGAAGTAATAATCTGGATTACCGATTGCGGCCACGTCATCAGCGTTTTCAGCGGAAAAGATTGCATAACCGAACTGATCTGCCCGCCCGAACAAATGCTGCCCACCAGAGGCCTGGTCCGTCAGCTTCCGTTCCGCGGCGAGAAAAGCCACAAATGTTCCTGGTCTCAAAACCATAACTACATGGTTAATTTCCAGGCCGAGAACATGAGTGCCAACCTCTTCCGCCAGTGCCATAGCGACCTTACCACCGCCGGGAAAAAACGCGGCATTTATGTTCCGTTCCCGCAGTGGTCCCGCGGTGATCTTGCTCCGTTTAGTTACCTCGATTACGAAGCCCGCCAGGACGAACTCCAACTGCACACCTTCCACGCCTTCCCCGAACAGCAGGCCATCCTCAAAACCCAATCACTGTTCGAATTTCGCGGTAAATCCCACTCCTGAGCGATTAGCCCACCTCAATAATTAACTCGCCTCGAAAACCAACTCGCCTCGTATGTTAGCTCGCCTTGAATGTTAAATTGCCTCGAAAGTTAGCTTGCCTCGAAATTACCCCTTCTTAAACCGCTTTTTTTGGTCGGCACAAATTCATCATTTGCACCAAAGCAGTTTTACAGGTATAAATAAATGTTTAGCTTTTGCTGAACCTGTACAAAATACCCATGCACCGCATGCACCGAACAAAAGAATTCAGGGAAGAAAAATTTTCATGGACGAATTGCTGGCAAAACTCACCGCTGCTCAACAACAGGCCGTTACTCACATCGACGGACCGCTGCTGGTCCTGGCCGGGCCCGGCTCCGGAAAAACCCGCGTCATCACTCACCGCGTCGCCCACCTTATCCATCAGGGTATCAGACCTTACAACATTCTGGCCATCACCTTCACCAACAAAGCCGCCGATGAAATGCGTCAGCGAATCGCCGCCTTCAATCTGCCCCGCGGTAGCACCATCTGCACCTTCCACAGCCTGGCTGCCCGGCTGCTTCGTGAATTCCACGAAAAGGCCGATCTGCCCGCCGATTTCAGCATTTACGATGACGCCGATCAGCGCAGCGCCGTCCGCGACGCCACCAAAAAAATCGAGCTCGACCCCCAGAACTTCCCCCCCGCCCAGATGCTCAATCAGATCAGCGCCTGCAAGAACGACCTCGAATCGCCCGAACAATTCGCCGCCCGCCGCACCGATTTCCGCGGCCAGAAAATCGCCCTCATCTATTCCGCCTACCAGAAACAGCTCAAGCAAAACGGTGCTCTCGATTTCGACGACCTGCTCATGAAACTCGCTTTGCTCCTCCGCGACTCCGAACTGCGCGACCTGCTTAACCAACGCTTCCGTTACGTCCTGGTCGATGAATATCAGGACACCAACCACTGCCAATACCAGATTGCCCGCGGCCTGGCCCTGAACCATCGCAACCTCTGTGCCACCGGCGACCCCGACCAGTCCATCTACGGCTGGCGCGGCGCCGACATCGGCAACATCCTCGCCTTCGAGCAGGATTACCCCGATGCCAAAATCGTCCGCCTGGAAGAAAACTTCCGCAGCACACCTCAGGTGCTCGACCTGGCCGATCAACTCATCCGCGCCAACAAAAAACGCAAAATCAAAAAACTCTTCACCTCCCTGCCCCCCGGCTCCCCCTGCGAATTGGCGGAGTTCGAAGACGAATACGATGAAGCCCGCGGCATGACCGATTGGCTCCAATCCCTCAAAGAACAAAACCTCGAATATCGGCAAATGGCGGTCTTTTATCGCGTCAACTCCATGAGCCGCCCCCTCGAAGAAGCACTCCGCCGCGCCACCATTCCCTATCAGATCGTCCGCGGCGTCGAATTCTTCCAGAGAAAAGAAATCAAAGACATGATTGCCTACCTCCGCCTGCTCATCAATCTTTCCGATCAGGTCGCCCTCAAACGTGTCATCAACCGCCCCACCCGCGGCATCGGCCAAACCACCATCGGTCGCATCTTCGACCACGCCAACAGCTCCGGCAAAGACCTCTGGCAAATTCTCAACAATATCGACCAGGTCCCCACCCTCGCTAATGCCGCCCGCACCCGCGTCAAAAAATTCGTCGCCATCATCGCCGACCTGCAAAAAAACCTCAATCAGCCCGTTCGCCAGATCGTCCAGACCACCTACAAAAAAACCGGCATGGAATCCCTACTCAAAGCTGACAAAAACGAAGACCCCCACGACAACGTCTGCGAACTGGTCAACTCCGCCGCCCAGTACGATAACGACTCCGAAGCACCCTCCCTCGCTGAGTACCTCCAGCAGATCGCCCTGGTCAGCGACTCCGACGCCTACGACGCCGAAAGCGGCTCCGTATCGCTCATGACCCTGCACGCCGCCAAAGGTCTCGAATTCCCCGCCGTTCTCATCATCGGTGTAGAACACGGCCTGATCCCCCACGCCCGCAGCCTCGACTCCGAAGACAGCCTCGAAGAAGAACGCCGATTGCTTTTTGTCGGCATTACCCGTGCCCAACAAAAATTACGACTCAGCTTTGCCCGCCGCCGCACCAATCAGGGCGCTTCACTGACCACCATCCGCTCCGAGTTCCTCCGCACCCTCCAGGGCCTCGATTTTCAGCAATCCCTCTCACCCTATGAAGATTTCAATGATGCTGATGAATTCCAGGACGAATTCCAGCCGATTCGCCGAAACAATTACCAAAGCCATCACCGTCCCCACCAATGGAATAATTCCCCAAAAAAATCCAAAAAACGCCGCCCAACCTCTATTGACGACTCCCAAACCTCCACCTCTACCCGTTCCGATATTAACCTCCAACCCAACCAACTCGTCCGCCACCCCAAATTCGGCCTCGGCCGAGTCAAATCCATCTCTTCTGACCGCGAACACTGCTTCGTCGTCATCCAGTTCAACACCGGCGCCCGAAAAACCCTCGACCTTCAATACGCCAAACTCGACATCCTCGATTAACACCTCGGTTAATCCCCGTCCGCACTCCCGGCCCCTCAAAAAAAACCGCATGACCCCGCCGTCCCGTTCGGGTATAATGCCTGCGGTCTTTTTGAACAATTTTCTGACAAACATAACCAGGTAAAAATCAAAATAATGAAAATCGCCCTGGCACAAATCAATCCCACCGTCGGCGACATCATCGCCAACACCGCCAAAATCAGGAAATTCACCTATCAGGCCGCCCGTGAAGGTGCCCAACTGGTCATCTTCCCCGAATTAGCCCTCACCGGTTACCCGCCCAAAGACCTGCTCCTCAAACCTCAGTTCATTGACGACAGCCAAACCGCTCTGACCGACCTCGCCCAGTGCTGCGCCGACTGCGCCTCCCTGGTCGGCTTACCCTGCCGACACCGGGGCCCCACCGGACGCGATCTGCACAACGCCGTCGCCCTGCTGAACAACCAAAAAATCGAATCCGTTTATTACAAACTGCTGCTGCCCACTTACGATGTTTTCGACGAAAGCCGTTATTTCGAACCGGCTCGCTCCCAACAAATCGTAAATTTCCACGGCAAAAAACTCGGCCTGACCATTTGCGAAGACATCTGGGCTCAATCCCAACCCCAGTCTCAACATCTTCTTCACCCCCACAGCCGCAACCTCTACGAAACCAAACCCCTGGCCGACCTCGCCGCCGCCGGTGCTGATATCGTAATCAACGTCTCCGCCTCGCCGTTCGTCCTCGGCAAACACGATTTCCGTTGCGAACTCTTCTCCCGCCAGTGCCGCCATTATCAAATGCCTCTGTTGTACGTCAACCAGATCGGCGGCAACGACGAACTCATCTTCGACGGCAACAGTTGCGCCTTCGACTCGGACGGCACCCTCATCGCCCAGGCCAAAGACTTCACCGAAGACCTGCTCATTATCGATCTCGACAATCCCTCATCCAGCCGCTGCGAATCACCCCGCCGCGACATCGAATCTATTCAGCACGCCCTCGTGCTGGGCCTGCGCGATTACGTCCGCAAATGCCGCTTCCAGTCTGTCGTGCTGGGTCTGTCCGGCGGCATCGATTCCGCCGTCACCGCTGCCCTTGCCGCCCAGGCCCTCGGCCCGGAAAACGTCACCGGCGTCGCCATGCCCAGCCGCTACTCCAGCGACCACAGCCTGGCCGACGCCGAACAACTCGCTAAAAACCTTGGCATCGGCTACCTCACCATCCCCATCGAACCAGCACACGCCGCCCTGGAAACCATGCTCGCCCCAGCCTTTGCCGAATGCTCCCCCGACATCACCGAAGAAAACCTCCAGGCCCGCGTCCGCGGCAACCTGCTCATGGCCCTGAGCAACAAATTCAACCACCTCGTGCTCACCACCGGCAACAAAAGCGAACTCGCCGTCGGTTATTGCACACTCTACGGCGACATGGCCGGCGGCCTGGCTCTCATCAGCGACGTCCCCAAAACCATGGTTTATCAACTCGCCCGCCAAATCAACCAGGACAGCCTTCTCAGCCACAACCGCGAACTCATCCCCGCCTCCACCATCACCAAACCACCCTCAGCCGAACTCCGCCTCGACCAGGTTGATCAGGACTCACTGCCCCCTTACGATGAACTCGACGAAATCCTCCAGCGCTACGTCGAACAGGAACAATCCGCCGCCCGGATCACCGCCGCCGGGTTCGATGCTCAAACCGTTCAACGCGTCATCAACCTGGTGGACCACAACGAATACAAACGCAAACAAGCCGCCCCAGGCCTCAAAGTCACCTCCCGCGCCTTCGGCTTCGGCCGAAGACTGCCCATCGCCCAAAACTACCAACCCTACAAAAAACCCTGACCCCCCCCACCAATTTGTCATGCCCGACTTGTTACCTTTTCGTCATTCATTATTCGTCATTGTTTCGTTATTCTGGTTTCGGAATTCGTCATTAACCTGCGCAGCTTTACCGCCTCGGTTTTCGGTCCCCGCCAGCAGCCTCGCAATATTGCTGCGATGTCGAAACACTATCAGAGCCGCCATCACACAACCAAACCCGAACAAAGGTAACAATTCACTGAACTGCCAACTGGGAATCCGCCAGATCAGCAACCAGAATACCAGCGGAAAACTAATCGCCGCTACAATGCTCGCCAGTGAAACTATTCGGCTAAATCCCCACACCGCTACCCACACCAGCAACGCCGGCACCGCCGTCAGCGTAAACCAGGGCCACACTCCCAGCAGCACTCCTAGCGACGTCGCCACTCCCTTGCCCCCTTTGAATTTCAAATACACACTGAACATGTGCCCCAAAATGCATCCCGCCGCCACCGCCAACAACGACCATTGCCCCGCCGTCACCAGCCCACCCGCCTCATTACCAAATCCTGCCGCGCGTAAATAATGCCCCGCCCACAAAACCGGCCCCAGCCCCTTCCCCACATCCAGCAAAAAACAACCGTAACCCCAGCCCCGCCCCAGCACCCGTCCCACGTTAGTTGCCCCGATGTTACCGCTGCCCTGGGTGCGAATGTCCACCCCGCGTGCCAACCCAATCAGCAATCCAAACGGAATCGCGCCCAACAGATAACTCAACCCCGGCAGCAAAACAAATATCTTAATTATCGTATCGCTATCCATGCAACTTGCTCTTTCAATATTCTAACCAAACCAAAATCAGCCCCAAAAATATTCCTGATTCATAACATTCGTCATTTGTCATTCGTCATTGATTCGTAATTCTGGTTTCTTAATTCGTCATTTCCATCATCCTTTAGGCTTTCTTCAAGCTCAGCTCGTTTCGGCAGATGCCCGCCAAAAATCGGCACTAGCCCGCCCGGCAGCGAACACAAACAAATCATCAGCCGGTTCATCACTCCCAACGCCGCCGCCAACGCCACAACCTCAAGCCAACGCTCGGTCCCCTGCTCCACCGTCGGATCGATAGCCTTGGCAAAAAACGGCACAAATAGATTCTCCATCACCCCCAATCCCCCCGGCACCGGTATCGCCGCACTGATCAGCCACACAATCGGCATGATTATCAAACACTGAAAGAACATCACTTTCGTATAACCCAACGCCTGGGCCAGCATCCAGGTCGCCACAATCGACAAACCCTGGATCACCGCCGTCAGCAATAACGCCCACAACAGCACCCCCACATGACTGCGATAAATCCGAATAGCACTGTCAATCTTCTTTAGCGCCCCGGAAAACGGCAACTTCTCCAGCAAAACATTCAAAAACAACACCCGCCGAACACGACGACTCAAAAACAAAACCGCAACCAACACCAGCCCCAGAAAAATCCCCCATATCATCGTCCGCACCGGCAACTCCCAACGCTCGCCGATCGGAATAATCAGCTTGCCTCCCTCAAAACAACTCGCCAACGCCCCCACCAGAATCATCCCCACCAATCCCGTCAGCCGATCCACAAACACCGTCACCGCCGATTCCAACCGACGCTGCTTATCGCTGTGCCGCGTAATGTACCACCCCTTCAGCAAATCACCTCCCACTGCACCGGGCATCATATTATTGTAAAACAGACCCAGATACGTCAGCTTAATCGCCTGAAATTGACTGATCTCCACCCCATGCACCCGCAGCAAAACCACCCAACGACTGCCCAACAGCGTCTGGGCCACAAAATAAAGTCCCAACGCCCCCAAACCCCACCTCAAATCCATTTCCTTGATACTCGTAACAAACGTCACGCTCTGGCCCTGACGGGACGTCTTATACGCCAAAAATCCCAACGCCGCCAAGCCCACCAGCAACCATAATATCGTTCGCAATCGCCGCTTCATCTTTGCTTCACCGTCGCATATCCTTTTAGCTCTTCTCCTCCACCAGTATCATTGCACAAATCAAACTGCTTCGCAGAAAATTGCCTCACTTTTGAATAGGTTTCAAAAAAACTCCTAACGTCAAACTCCCAACCAGGTCGAAATTATTATAAGATGCTATAAATAAAAGAGCAACGTTTGTTTGTCCCCAACCAGTTTACATGAGTTTATGTTGACAATTACTCACACCTACGCTATCCTTTTAAGGGCTTTTGCGTAAAATAAATTATGCTGGCTCGTATCAGGCATAATGGGTCTGGAGGACCGCCGGGAATGTCCTATAATGGAAAATTTCGCATGAAATCGGCTTACTATAGCGGATTTTGTCTGTTTTTCGGGACTCTTGCTGCTTTAATGCTGATTTTCTCCGCCCCGCTTTTTGGCCAGGAATCACCCACTCCAACCAACGCCCCCGCAGCGGAAACTCCGCCTGCTTCAATCGCACCGGCCCCCACACCTGCCGCCGCCGAGGACACCGGTAAAATCGACGTCATGAAAAATGGCCTGCTCAGCGAAACCGTCGAACAACCTCTCCGCCAGGACTTTGCCCGGGAACTGCTCAAGGACCAGAACGCACACCCCATCCTGATTGAAATCCTCAACAGCGACCAGAACATCTCCGCCAAAATCATCATCTGCCAGACCATCGCCGCCAAAAGCAGCCAGTTGCCCACCTCCATCACCAATAACTCTTATATCCCTGCCATCTTCATCGACCCCCTGTTCAAAAACCTCAAAACCGAAGATCCCGAACTGTCCATCTGGGCCGCGCAGGCCCTGGTCCGATGCCACGACGGCGTCCCCGCCCGACTCTCACAAATGGTCCAGGACGCCAACCTTCCTCAGCCCCACCGACTAAACGCCATCGCCGCTCTCCAACTCATACCCGGCAAAGAACCCATTCTCGCCCTGGCCAACCTGCTCGACGCCTCACAACCCCAGCCCATCCGCGATCACGCCGCCCAGGCCATCGCTTCGGCTCTTTACCTGCCCCAACCACTCGATATCCAATCTTTCCAGTCCGACCTCTTAAAACGCATCACCGAAATGGACCCCGAAGTTTTTCTTTACTGGCAAATCGACCGCATTCGCATCAAACTCAACAACGCCCAGGCTGACATTCTCTCCCAACGCAACCTAAGCACTCAGCGATTGCAACAAAACCTCGAATTGCTCACCGATAATTTCAACCTGCGTAACCAACCCGACAATCGTTTCAACTTCCTTAAGGAAAAACTGCAAAACCAACCCGAACAATCCATCCGCATCTGGGTATTGCAGCAAATCTCACGTTGGAGCGCTCAGCCCGACATCAAAAGCTCCGATGTAGCCCCTAAGCTGGTTCAGCTTATCATACCACTCATCTCCGATCCCGACCCGCAACTCCGTCAACTTACCGCAGCTTCGCTCGAGAATCTTTCCGCCCACGCCAAAGACGCCCCCTCCGCCCTGCTGAAACAGCTTACCCTCGAAACCGACCCCCCAACCCAGGCCGCCATCCTGAAAACCCTCGGAGAATTCGAATATTCCCCCGCCGCCGAGCAGGCCCTGATACTGCTCGAGTCTTCAGAACAAAATGTCGTCGCCCAGGCCGCTCGAACACTCGGCAAAATTTCCGAAACCAAAAACGCTCCCGTCTCACCCGAAATCATCAACAAAATCGCTCAGACCCTGGCTGGGGCCTACCAAAAATCCTCCACTAACTCAACCGCTCAGACCGAAATCATCCAGGCCATGGGAAAAATCGCCAAACAGGAAGCTAACCTCAAGCTCGCTGTCGATGCTTTCGACCAAATCCTCAAAATCGCCCTGGCTGACAAATCCGACGAAATCCGCAGCCAGGCAGTTTACGTTCTCACCCAAATGCACAAAAAAAATGTGCTCCCCATGCTGCTCTCCCCTGCTAACCTTCTCGAAGACAAAGGACTCGTGGTAAGATTCGCCGCACTCGAAGCCATTGAGCTTTACCCCGACCCCACCATGCTCTCTCCGCTTCGGGACCGACTGGCACGGGAGGATAACTCCGACGTCGCCAAATTAATCCGTTCCGCTTTCACCAAAATTCTCACCCAGCTGCCCATTGTCGAAATCTTCAAATGGGCCGACAGCCTCAAATCTGCCACCGGCGCCGAAGAAGTCCCTCTTTTCAACCTCTCCGTCGCCACCCTGGCCGACAAAATCAACCAGGCCAAAACCGCCAACCAACCGGTCCCCATCGACTACGAAATCCTCGTCCTCTCTCATCAAGCTGAACTGGCCCTGAAGGACAATCAACCCGTCCAGGCTATTAACTTATATAAATCCCTCCTCGACCTCAAACTCACCGATGAACTCAAAGACCAATTCAACTACCTGATCCTGCAAATCGCCCTGGACCACGCCGACAAACAAGCCATCCTCAAACAGGCCACTCCCTTCTTCAATTACCTGCTCACCAGGCCTAACCCCGCTAATGTTTTGCAAAAAATCAACGACGCCTGCGACAAATACCAGGCCGACGACACCTTATTGATCCGGTCCGGCAACCTCATCGCCGTTTTCATTATCCCTCTGGAAAAATACCCTCCCGGCCAGACCAAAGCCGCCTGGGAAAACCGCCGCATCGAAACCGCCCTTAAACTAATAGATCTGCAAAAAAAACTCCTTTCCGCCGAAACCCCTGCCGACAATCCCCAGATCACCAAGGTGCTCACCCAACTCGACGCCCGGCTCTCCGGGTACCCCGCCCAGGACACCCCGGAAAAGCGACTCGCTGCCCTGGAACGCTTCCGGAACATCCTCAAACCACCACCCCCTGCCCAACCCAAGCCGACTCCCGAAGCAGCTACAGCACCCCCCACCGCAGCCGATAAACCTCCAACACCTTCTGCTCCAAAAACGCAGCTGGCTTCGACACCGGAAAATTGATTTTTTTCTAAAGGGGTTTAATTGTGGACTCTATCAAATCATTCGTCAAATTAGTACTGATTATCTTACTGCTGGCCCTGCCCGCCTACCTGGGCTACAAACTCGTAACCGGCCTGAACAAAAGCATCTCAGAATCCAATCCCCACCCCGCCACCATGCAACTTGCCATCGAAAAATTCTTCTCCGCACTGCAAAACGAAAATCACCCTCCCGATCCTTTCGAAACCTGCTATCAGTTGCTGCCCAGCCAGGCTCGGTCCGCCGTCGGCATCGGCTTGCAGGACCGCCAGGCACACATCGATCATTTCGCCCGCATCCGAAAATATCTGGTCGATTGTATCGGCCCCGATTTCCTCTCCACCATGAAAATCGAAGGCAACAAAGTCACCTTCTTCGTTAGCGACACCCAATTCGTCACCCTCACCGTGGAAGTATCATCCTCGGTCGGTACTGACGAAAAAAGACACTTCGGCATCCGACAGATACAGGAATTCCCCTTCGACCTGGCCCCCAAGCTCGGCAACGAAGAACGCAACCGTTACATCGAAGACCTGATGGACACCGACAAAAAAAGCAAAGGCCCTTACGCCGACGTCGATGACCCCTACGAACTCATGAACATCGACCTCAGCAACCTTTCCCAGCACCACCTGCGCCGCCTGATTGAACTTTACAAAAAAGAACCGCAACTCGACACCCGCCACAACATCCTGGAGTACATCCTCATCAATTACTACGACAACCCCTCCACCGCCACCTTCTTCAAATGGATTCAACAAAACGAACCCGCACCCCACCTCCGCCTGCTCGCTCAATAACACTAACTGTAACCGATCACAGAACAACCACTTCCACCAAAGACGAATTCCTTAAAGCTGCCCTGAAGGAACAAAATACCAAAGCCCAGGACAACGTCGGCTTAACCAACTTGAAAGCAGATTCTGCTTACCCTACAATAAACTCGGCTATGTGCCGTCCAGCAAAGCCGGCTCGGAATTCTTATTTGAATTTGACATCCGGGGTGATCTCTGCTATAAAGTAAGTGGGTGATGCATTTTTGCCCCGCTAAGTGGGACAATTTTGTTCCGCCGTTTACTTTTAACTTTACACCTACAAAGGAGTACCTGTTTATGCAGAATACAGATGTATTGGTCGTCGGGGGCAGTGCCGCGGGAATTGTCGCAGCGGTCACAGGAAAATCCAGTTATCCGGAAAAATCCTTCACCTTGATTCGCAAGGAAAAAAAATGTGTCGTCCCCTGCGGCATTCCCTACATCTTCGGATCGCTGGAAAACAGCGATAAAAATACGGTGGCCGATGGCGTTTTAACCCAGGCCGGCATTGAATTGATGATTGGTGAGATTGTTTCCATTGACATTCAAAAGAAATTGTGCAAGACCACTGACCATAAGGAAATTTCTTTTGAAAAGCTTATCCTGGCTCTCGGTTCGACGCCGGTTATTCCTGCCTGGCTCAATGGCGCCGATAAGGAAAACGTCTTTAGCGTTCCCAAAAATAAGGATTATTTGGATACCGCTTTGGAAAAACTTCATTCTGCCGATAAGATTGTCACCATCGGAGGCGGTTTTATTGGCGTGGAGGTCTCCGATGAACTGAACAAGCGACATAAGCAGGTTACTATTGTTGAGATCCTGCCCCATATTCTCGCTCTAGCTTTTGATCAAGAAATCGCCGTCAGGGCCGAGGAAATTCTTTCCGCCAGAGGCGTTCTTGTCCAAACCGGTATAGGCGTCAAGGAAATTACCGGAGACCAAACTGTTACCGGTGTTTTATTGAACAATGGGGAAACCATTGATACCGATGCAGTCGTCTTGTCGATGGGCTATCGCCCGAATTCCATGCTGGCCCAAAAATCCGGAATCCGGGTAAACGAAGGTGGCTTCATTATAATTGATGAATATATGAGGACGGACTGTCCGGACATTTTCGCCGTCGGTGATTGCGCATTAAAGAGGGATTTCTTTACCCGCAGACACACCGGCATTATGTTGGCTTCCACCGCTTGTGCCGAAGCAAGAATTGCCGGCATGAACTTGTATAAATTATCTACCTTAAAAACCTTCGCTGGAACAATCGCAATTTTCTCCACCGCTATTGGCGATACCGGTTTCGGAGCCGCAGGACTTATAGAAAGCACCGCCGTCAAAGAAGGGTTTGATGTGGTAACTGGTTCTTTTGAAGGTATTGACAAACATCCGGGAACCTTACCCGGCACCCATAAACAACTGGTTAAATTGATCGTGGCAAGTGAGTCGGGGGTGGTTTTGGGTGGTGAAGTAGTTGGCGGTATGAGTACCGGTGAACTCATAAATCTGATTGGTTTTATAGTGCAAAACAGGATAACCATCAGCACTATCTTAACTGCTCAAATCGGCACCCATCCACTGCTTACCGCGCCGCCAACCGCGTACCCCCTCATCAAAGCCGCCGAAGTCGTTGCGAAAATACTCTGATGGACACCAACAAAAAAAAAAACAAAGGCCCCTACGCCGACGTCAATAACCCGTACGAACTCATGGACATCGACATCAGTCACCTTTTCCAATACGAAAGTAACGAAAAACTTTTCGTAAAATGCAACTTGGAGACCGTGAAATGAAAGACTTAATATTAACATTGACCGTCACTTGCTTATGCGGGGTGTCCTTACTGCATGCAAATCCAGGCGAAAATATTGCCCGCGGCAAAAAATACACCCTTTCGCCCAGGCCGAATTATTCGCATTGCACAGACCCTGAGGATAATCTGCAGTTGACTGATGGAGTTTACACCGAAGGTTATTTCTGGACTCAGAAAAGTACGGTGGGCTGGAGCAACTCTAACCCCGTAATAATCACCATTGATCTCGAGTCCACTCAACCCGTAGGGGGAATTTCTTTTAATACTGCAGCGGGTGTCGCGGGAGTAGAATGGCCGGGGGCGATTCATATTCTCATCAGTGATGATGGCAAGTCATTTAGCTATCTGGGGAACCTTATCAAGCTGGCCTCTGATCAGGAAAAGACCCAAGCCGCCGGTTATCAGATACACCGTTTCCAGACAGACACCCTTAAGACGCATGCTCGATATGTATGCTTATTGCTCACCGGACTTTTTCTATTTGTGGATGAGATTGAGATCTATCGCGGCGAAGAAGACTTTTTACATTTACCTTTAAAAGGTACCAGAGTAAAAAATGTAAAGCAGTTTTTTGACGAAATTGAAACCGCCCGTGGTGTGCGACGCCGACTGCAAAAAGAGCTGGCAACCGTGTGTGAAGCTCTGCAACCGCCCGCCCATAACAACCAAATAGAGCAAGAGCTTGCTGCTATCGAAATAGAAATCTCCCGGATCGAAAGGATCTCCCCGAAAGGCTTCCGGACGATTTTCCCTTTGAACGAACTACATCGGCGAATATTTTCCGTTCAAGCAGGTATATGGCGGAAAAATGGTTTCGACTCAATTACTATCTGGCAGAAGAACCATTGGGAAATGCTCAGTCCCACCGAGCCGCCTCTAAAGGGTGGAGCCGCAATTGATATAGCAATGATGAGCAATGAATATCGCAGCGCGGCATTTAATATCAGTAATGCCGCAACTGAACCCCGGGAAGTCCGCCTTTCTCTAAAGGGCCTACCGGGAGGGCTCAATCCGGAATATATCACCGTGCATGAAGTGCCCTTCACCGACACCAAATCCGGAATTCCCATCGCGGCGGCGCTGCCTGTCGCCACCAAAATAGGGGATAATTTTTGTCTTACAATTCCCCAGGGTATGACCCGACAGGTGTGGCTCACCTTTAATCCCAGGGACATCCCCGCCGGTGAGTATCAGGGAAAAATACAGTTTGAATCAGTGCCGGCAACCGTTCCCGTGCGGATGAAAATATATCCCTTCCGCTTTCCCGATCAGCCCACACTGCATCTGGGAGGGTGGGATTACACCGATCAGGATCAATATTATCAAGTCACACCTCAGAATCGAACCGCTTTTATACAGCATCTACGAGAACATTTTGTCGATTCGCCCTGGGCCACAAACAGGGTAATGCCCAGTGGAAAATACAATGAACATGGCAAAATGATCCAGGAGCCCTCGACGGAATATTTCTGGAATTGGCTGGAACGATGGCCGGATGCGAAAAAATACTTGGTCTTTGCCAATGTTAATAATAATTTTTGTGATTTCGAAATGGGAACGCCTCCGTTTCAGCAGGCCGTTGCTGACTGGATCACCTGGTGGGTCAATCAACTCAAAACAAAAAATATCAAGCCGGAACAACTGGGCCTGTTGCTGGTAGATGAACCACACACCCACGAACAAGATAAAATCATTATTGAGTACGCCCGGGTAATTCAAAAAGCGGAACCAAAAGTTGTCGTTTGGGAAGATCCGATTTGGGCAGATCCCGAAAACGGCACCGCCGAGTTGTTTGAAATCTGCGATGTGCTTTGTCCCCAAACACGAATGTGGATTGAACATGATGGGAAGTTCGCCGATTTTTACATTAAACACCGAAAAGCTGGGAGAAATCTATGGTTTTATTCCTGTAGCGGACCGGGTAAACTGCTGGATCCTTACAGCTATCACCGAATGCAACACTGGTTCTGTTGGCAATACGGTGGTCAGGGTTCCGGTTTCTGGGCATTCGGCGATTCCAATGGCTCGTCTTCATGGAACGAATATCTTTCGAATGTTGGGGCCTATACGCCTGTTTTTCTTGATGAAAATTCTGTAACCGCCGGCAAACACATGGAAGCCATTCGCGAAGGCATAGAGGACTTTGAATACCTGCGGATATTGCAGGACAAAATAGCGAATCTGGAAAATGACCACGTAAACAGTAATACTATTGAACAGGCAAAGATATTTCTCGACTCCGCCGCCCGCCGCGTTACATCTTGCATGACAAATGGAGATAAGCTCTACTGGAAAGAACCAAAGGACCGCTCCGTCGCTGATACCGTCCGAATTGAAATCCTGGAATTGCTTCTAAAATTAGAGCAAGCAAATTAGTACTATTGACTATTTTTCTTATCCTGTTTTCATTGTTTTTCTGTCAATATATCCTGGCGTTTCTGTGCCTTGCGGGTAATTTCCTTTTTTGCGTTTTTTGAAGTTATAAATTACTTTTCCCTGAGTCGTACTCTTACTCAGCGGCTATAATTAATAGGTATTTTATGTATTTCCCCGTAACGAATCATACCCCACCACTGCACTAGGATATGAATCGGCGAAATCCGCGTTAATCTGCGGTTACATAAAGGTTTACATCAATTCTCCGTAGCAAATCAACCGTGCCAAAAGCGCGACAAGCCATTTTTAAAAATCGCAAGTTTCTGCAAAAAACCCCCAACTTTGCCCCAACTTTCTTCAAAAACCACCCCAAAACCACCCAACTTTCGCCCCTGTTT
>JAFGSR010000133.1 GCA_016934515.1 Sedimentisphaerales bacterium | reverse complement strand
GTGGTATCAAAATAAAGCAGCACAAGGCAGGCTGGGATGAAAAATATCTACAAAAAGTACTGAGGATTTAGATGCGGTGGCCCTGGGCAAGGGTGTCACCAGCTTGACAAGAAGATTATTTAAGGTGCTATGTTGTGGCGGTTTAAAAGTTCGGTATTTATATCTGCGAGTAAGGTGTCGGCGTCAGGAAGAAATTTGTGATTTTTGAGACGGTGTTATTGTATTTGGGCATTGTACTCATGCGTTTCCATTCGGGATGTTCGCCAAAAACTTTCCAATGGGCTTTGTGAGTTTCCAGGTCAGGAGCGGAGAGCATGTAGGCGAGGTTTGGGACGTCGTCGCCGATAAGAGCTTCGCCAAAGAACACAGGAGCCAGATTTGTATCGCGCATGAGCTGCACCTCACCGGTGTTGAACATGTCAACCTTTAAGGCGGCTTTTTCTTCGGTATGGCTCTGGTAAATGCGCAATTCAAAAATTCGTGGTTTATTGACAGCGGTTTGTTTGGGTGTTTCAATGACGGGTATGGCTTGGAAGGCCTTGTAGAACCTGCTATGGATTCTGGTGAAGACCGGGTCATTTTTGTCCGCGGCGAAATGTTCTTTGGAGGCGTTTTGGTATTGGTGGTCCGCGAGGAGCTTAGGATTCACGGCGGCGAAGGCATCGAGTGTCGAATAGGGGATCAGGACGTAAACGGAAGTGTCATCCGGCAGGTCCATGTTAGTGAAGACCCCGATGCGGTCGATTCCCATCCGGTTGAGAGCGGGGATAAGAGCATTTTCAAGATAACTCTCGACCATTCTCTTTTTTTCCGGGCCTTTGGTTTTGTAGATACGGAGTTCGTAATATTCCTGTTTGTGATTGGGCTTTTTATCCTCGGTGCTGTCAGTTGCCAGAGCGGCATTGGTGCCTGCGACCGCTGCGATTGCGGCTGAAGTTTTGAGGAAAGCTCTGCGATTAATTGAACTTTTCATAATAATACCTCTTTTCAATTACACATACTTCATTAATGTAAAAAACGATTACATGCTAAACCAATTTGTGTTGGTTAGAGGAGGGGTAATTTTACTGGTTTAGCGGTTTGGTAGCACTGCTGGGCGGCGAAGAAGACTTCGTGGGTTTTGATGGCGTCGGTGAGGTTGCAATGGGATTCGGTATTGTCCTGTAAGCACTGGATGAAGTGGTCGATTTCGGCCTGGAAGGGGTGATGGGTCACATCGGAGGAGTCGGGGCAGATGCCGGGGATTTCCCGCCATTGCTTTTGATCGGGTGATTGCGGAGCGAAAAGTTGGTTGTTTTTGATGGTGCCGCGGTCGCCGAAAATGGTCAGGGGGAAAGTGTAAGGTTGAATGCCTTCGAAGTTAACGGAGACTTTTCCCATGGTGCCATTGGCAAAGCGGACGAGGATGACTTCCAGGCCGTCGTACTCCAGGGGGGATTGTTCGGACCAAACGTTGGTGATGGGATTGTACTGGTGAGTTTTGCCTTTTCGTTTGCCGCCGGCGTAGGCGAAAACCTCGATCGGGTCGGCGGCTTGATTTTGGCCGGGAGCGGCGAACCAGCGTAGGGCGTCCACGGCATGGCAACCGGCGACGGCCATGGCGCTGTGGGAGAGTTCTGGGCGTCGGCCCTGCTCCCATCCACCCCACCAGGAGCTGTTGTAGGACTGATAATCGGTTTCGGCGTAAAACAATTCGCCGAGCGTTCCCTGGGCAATGAGTTTTTTGATGTTTTGGAACAAGGGATTCCAGCGGAGGACGAACCCCACCACGGTTTTTACACCGGCAGCGTTGACGGCATCGCGCATCTGGCGCAGTTCGTCGAGCGAGTTGGCGGCGGGCTTTTCGATGATCATGTGCTTGCCGGCTTGGGCAGCGGCGAGTACGTTTTGGCAGTGAATGTGCTGGGGCGTACAGATGGAAACCGCGTCGATGCCGTCGTGCTGGAGAGCGTCGGCTAGGTTGTCGTACAAGGCAACGTTACTGAGGGCAGCTTCGTAAGTGCGTTGACGGGCATTATCCAGGTTGATGTCGCAGATCGCGCGGACCTTGGTGTGGGGATTGTTCACGTAGGCGGAGATATGCTGGGTGGAAACCCATCCCGCTCCGATTACTAAAATGCCGAATTGTTTTTTGGCCATGATTTTATCTCCTGAAACCTGGTGTCCGAATGCGATCGGATCTTGGTTACGTGTCAGGGCAGCTCGAAGGAGGCCCAAGGCAACCGGGGCTCGTTTACACTTGCCAGGGTTTGCGCATGTTGTAGCTGAGCAGTTTGTTGGCTTCGTCATCGTTGATGAACTTTTCGGTATTCGGATCCCAGTGCAATTTGCGGCCGAGCTTCAGACAGATGCCGCCGATGAGGCAGATGCTGGTCGAACGATGGGCCACGTCGATGGGTGTTATGGTTTGCTTTCGCGATTTGACGCACTCGATAAAGTTTCGCTCGTGCAGGTTCGATTCATAGAGGTGGGTATCGCTGTCTTTTAATTTGATGCGCAGGAGGTCGCGATCGCTGGCGTCGTAATCGGAGCGGCAGTAGAGCCAGTCTTTGCCGTTTTCGTGGTGGAATGTAACGCCGTGTCGGTTTTTGCCGGTGTCGGTGATGATGATTTTGCGGCCGTCGGCGTAGGTGAATTCCAGATCGTAAGTCAAGACGGTGTTAAACAAGCCGGATTCGGGGAAGACGCCTTTGCCTTCGACGGTTACGGGGCCGGTGTTTTCGGTTCCCAATCCCCATTGTGCCAAGTCGATGTCATGGACGCCGTAGCCTGCCATCCAACCGGCCAAGGAGAAGCGACTGACGAAGTACCAGCCGCGCAAACCCTTGCCGGGGATATCGCCGATGATGATGGGTCGGTAGCCCATGGGCTGGGCCGGTCCCTGCCAGAGATCCCAGTTGAGCCATTCGGGCACGGGCTGTACGGGGTGATCACTGGTGGCGTGACCGGCGGGCGAGCCGATGACCACTTTGGTAACGTTGCCCAGGTAGCCGTTGCGAACCAGTTCACAAACTTTACGGGTGCAGATCTGTGAACGAAGTTGGGTACCGTGCTGGAAAATGCGTTTGTATTTATGCACGGCGTTGACCAGCGCGCGGCCCTCGGCGACGGTATTGCTCAGCGGTTTTTCGCAGTAAATGTCTATGCCGGCTTGGGCGGCGGCGATGGAGATCGGCACGTGCCAGTGGTCGGGTGTACCGACCAATACAGCATCGATGTCTGAGCAAGCCAAGAGATCACGGAAATCTTCATAACAACGTTCTTTGGGTACTTTGGCGATAAGATTTGCTTTTTCGAGGTTGTTTCGATTGACATCGCATAGAGCCACGACTTTTGCCTGAGTATGATTTATGAAGTTTTGCATGCCGTTGGTGGCTTTTCCTCCGGTTCCGATGACGGCAAGGTTCACCTGTTCGGACGGAGCATTCTGCCCGAACAGACGGGAAGGAACAATCATCGGAGCGGCTACGGCAGCAGCCCCGAGTTTTAAAAGCTGTCGGCGAGAGATGGACGATTGCATAAGTTGATCTCCGGTTATTTGGTGTTTTGAAAAAGATTCCATTGTTGGCGATATTGGGCTGCTGTCGGCGGCGGTCCCGAACGTATCCAAAGACGATAGCGCAACACGAGGGGCTGATTTTTTTTTAATTCGTAACGTGTATCGGCCCTGGGAAACGTCGGCTGGAACCAAGGCAGGTCGGGATATTGAATGTAGTCGCTGGGATAATCGGGATTGTCCGCTTTTTCGAACACGGCCAACACCGTTGGTTTTGTGGCGCCGGTCCAGGTTCCCGTTGCCGATTGCCATGCGGCACGGTATGGGGTGCCGGCTGGATCGGCGTAGTGGTTTAACTTCATTTGTTTAATGGGGGAAAGCCGGATATTCAGCCCGCCGTAATGATTTGTTCCTCGTCGGGCTAGCGTCACACCGTCAACCAAAGGTGTGAAGGTGAAGGTCAGATCGATGTAACGGCCATTATCGTTGGCCTGGTAGGCGCGGATGTTGGTGATTTCATGGACGATCGGTGTTTTATCTTCCCAGAGCCAGCGGTTTTCGGCCTGGATTTCGGCGAAGTTATTTCCGTAACGGATTTTGATTTTGCCGGTTGGTCGGGCAAAGACGTTTTGGAGTGCGTGCAGATCGGCGGTTTTTCCCTGGAATTGCACTTCGGGCCAAGCCCAGTAAATTCCGCGGTGATGGGGATGATCGAGCGAGAAGTCGAGCGTCAGTTGTTCGCCTTGGGGTCCGAACAAAGGATGGATGTAGTTGCTGCGTGGTGCGGCGTATTTGCGATTATTGGGGTGTACCTTTTCAAGGTAACCGGTGGGGGGGTTAACGGTAGCGTAGTTGTACTGCAACACTGGCTGTCCGGCATCGAGAAAGCGATACTGCCCTGTGGCGGCATCAAGTTGTACCTGCATCAGCGGCTTGGTCGTGCAGCCAGGCAGAGAAGCGACCAGTAAGGTCAAGCCGACAACTAAGGTTAATCGGGTTTCAAGCTGCTTTATGGTTTTCATGTTTTCGTTTCTCCGTGATAAGGAAAAAAAGTCATCCTGGTTTTTGGTTTATTACCATCTGTATCAGGAAGCTCTCGATGAAAGCATTACTACCGGCAATTTTATTGGGCGTGGGAGGTGGATTCAACACCGATTTTCGTAAACGATTTAAAGAGAAACACCATTGCTGCCAAAGCAATGCCAACCAAAATAACCCCCCACCCCATATTTCCGTACACAAAATTTCCCACAGCGAATAAGGATGCATAAATTGCCACGCATCCCAGGAATACGCATAAAATCTGCATGGGAAGTTTCCAGTCGCCAATGGCGTTCATCTGGTCAATTTCTTCGCCGTCGGCCCGGGCATCCTGAACCACCTTTTTCCAGCCGGGGCCACCGGGATGACAAAGTTTATAGAAGCTGCGTAGGGTTTTGGTATCGGCCGGCCGGGTTACGAGTGTCGTGACCACCCAGACAATCGTCACAATGATCACGCTGACAAGCAGTTGAACGGAGAATTTCAGATCGTTGAGGCTGGGGTGATAGATGTAGATTTTGCCGTTGCCGATAACCCCGCCAAAAGCAATCGAAACACCGTCATTCATTTGTATCTGTTGGTCATAAAACTGCATCAGGTTCTGCTGCCAGGATTTGTCTGTTATGGCATTTACCAGAACGGGTACAGAAGCCGCCGAGCGCATTTGTTTAACCTCATCATGTTTGGCATCGTAAGCGGCTCGAGCGGCATCACGAGCTTCGATGCTTTCTTTGCGGGCATTCCGCCAGTTGGTGACAAGGATTTCGAGTTTTTTTTCGCCGGTTTTGACTGCCGCCTGGGCCTGGAGCCGAGCGGAACTGACGGCCTCGACGGTATCGGCATCCTTAATCACGAATACCTTATCTTTTAGGGAGGAACTGTCGATATACCATTTCAGCGTACCTTCGCTCCCAACACACATCACAATCCAGAAAGCCACAATCGTAGCGGCCAGTATTGCCACAATTTCGGTCCAGGCATTAACCCGCCACCAGAACCATCGTATAAGATAAATGGCACCGGTTCCGGCGCCTGATAAGAGAAGAATCTCAAAAGCCTGATTGGCATCTTCGAGAAATGTCAGGGAAAAAACCCCGGTGATCAGCATCAGCATGACGGTGCATACACGTCCTGCCAAGACCATTTCTTTTTCGCTGGCCGCCGGTCGCATAAAGCGTTTGTACCAGTCATTGACGACATAGGAAGCACCCCAGTTCAGGTGGGTGCCGATGGTGGACATATAAGCGGCAATCAACGAAGCAACCACCAAGCCGAGCAAACCCGGCCCCAACTTTGAAATCATGACCGCATAGGCGATATCATCCTGCAAATAGGTCGGATCAATGCCGGGAAAATCGGATTTAATTTTACTGAGTTCGGGATAACAGACAATAGAAGCCAGAGCAACAATTATCCAGGGCCAGGGTCTCATGGCATAATGCATAAAGTTAAAGAACAAGGTGGCACCGATGGCATTTTTCTCATCTTTTGCCGAGAGCATCCTTTGGGCGATATAACCGCCGCCGCCCGGTTCGGCACCGGGATACCAGACGCTCCACCACTGCACCGCCACCGGGATCAGCAAAAGCGGCACCCAGGCCAGCCAGGTTGAAAAATCCGGCATCCAGCTCAATTTTCCCACCACATCGGGATTGGACAACAGACCACTTAAACCGCCCACTTCGGGCTGTCGGCAAGCCACGACAGCGGCATAAACCGCCCCAAACATGGCAACACTATACTGAAAAAAGTCAGCCCAGATACAGCTTTTAATTCCTCCAGCCGTTGCATAGATAACCACCCCGATTGATCCACAAACCACCGCAACCCAGGGTTCGACATCAAAAATAACTTGTCCAATTTTAATGGCCGCCAGCGTAACCGCCCCCATAATCAAGCAGTTAAAAAAGATTCCCAGATACAAAGAACGGAATAAACGAATAAATGCAGCGCTTTTGCCGCTGTAACGCAATTCATAAAATTCCAGGTCGGTCATGACATTCGACCGCCGCCACAGTTGGGCATAGATGAATACGGTGACCATTCCGGTAATCAAAAAAGCCCACCAGCCCCAGTTCGACACAACCCCTCTGGTACGGACCCATGAGGTGACCAGATTCGGTGAATCACAGGAGAACGTACAGGCCACCATCGAGACTCCCAATAGCCACCAGGGCATACCGCGTCCGCCCAAAAAGAACGACGCTGAATCACTACCGGCCTTCCTTGATACAATCAGGCCGATCAAAATCACCGTTACCAGAAAAGCGCCGATAATAAGCCAGTCAAACAGTGTCAGCGTCATATAATTCCCTTGTCAAAAAGTAATCATCGAATTCATATTTTGGGGTAAAATAATTAATGTTTGATTATTATTACTATTAGCGAATATCGCCGGGAAGTTCGGTAAAGCCGGACTGTCCCTGTAAGGGTGCAGTACGGGAGATGTGATGTTTCGATATTCCCACAAATCGTCTTAAGTTTTCAACATAAATTAGATTGAGAGCCTCTTTATTCAATTCAAATTCATCCAAGATTTTCCGGTCGATATCCAGCCAGCGTTTAACCCAGTCGATATTGTAGTTTCTGGTAAAACTATCGCTTCCGAAGATAACATTGTGACACACATCATAGCCGACGCGAAAGACCTTTAACAATGCCTCGCGCCGATATAACTCAGGAGTTCCGGGTGAGATATCAATAAACATTTCCGCGGTAGCATCTTTTCGGTTCCCATAGGCATTCAAGAATTTTCCGTAAACGGCAATGTGTTCATCACACCAAGGCCAGGAAATATGAGCCAGAGCAAAGCGAAGTTTGGGAATTTCGATTAAAGCCTCAAAAGCGGCGGGCATATTGTATTTGCTGCTGGGCTGGCCGTCCCATAAAATGCCCGAATGGAAAAGTATTGGCCGGTTTTTGGCCGCGATATATCGAAAAACATCCAAGGCAACGGGATCGGAGGGGTAAAAACAATTACAAATGACTTTAAAGCCACTGATATTTGCCGCCAAAGCATTATCGATCTGTACCTGAGTATCATCTTCAAGGGGATCGATCCAGTAAAAGGGAAACAATGCAGGGTCACCTTGACACCAGTTCAGTAAATCATGGAGCCTTTGCTCATTGGAAAGCTGAGTTTCCGAAAATTGAGAGCTCGCCGGCGGCAGTGAAATCACCAGGCCGCCGCCCACGCCTGCCTGAGAGGCTTTTTCCAGAAACAACTGCTTCGTGTCCCCATCGAAATCGCCCGCCAAAGAGATATGAATATGTCCATCCAAAATCATGTATTAATATCCTTTCACCAATTAATTCCCTGTAAATGAATGACCCCCACCGGCAGAGTATTTTTCGAAAGAGGGTAATACATTGCCATATCTTCATTTTCCCATTCTTGAAAATTTTCCTCCGTTCCGCAGGGATTGATTCTTATGATATCAGGTGCAATTACGGCCCTCCACCCGAGATTGGTATAAATGTTTTTAATTTTGATTTTACAAAATAAGAATCCGAAATCATATCCCTTTTCGGATGCTTCTTTCATTGCCTTGGCTAACAGTTTTTTTAACAACCCTTTGCCTCGACAGGAAGGATGAACACATACACTCCCAATACCGGCAACATGAAATTTATCGTTTCCGATGAGGATGTCTCTGTCAATGACAGAGACATGAGCTATTATTGCGGAGTGTTTTTGAAATATGACAGTATATTCAGGTACAACCTGATTCCAAAACCTGCTTTTTGAAAAAAAACAAGTGTCTTTGGGAAAGCAAAGGCAAAGCAATTTTCTGATTTCTATGTCACGGCTTTCTGTAATCCGCTTTTCCTGAACAATTTCTATGTGCATTATTAACTGACATTTTTCATTTAGGAATTCACAAAATATTATTTTATCCTTGGATGCTAGTAGTTTTACAAAATTCAACTTGAACTATCAAGATGAATCTTGTGGAAATTGAGGTGTGCATCAAGAGTATTTTTTCGGTGGTTTTTGGTGAAGGGATTTGGCGGCGGCGGTAGTTTTGTTGGAGCGGGATCAGGCCAGCGGGTATGGATTTGTTGGATAATTTTGGTTGGATTTGGTAGGTAGAAAGGTTTAGAGCTACCGCGGGGATTGTGAGTGGGGGGATTTTTGTTGGAGGGTAAATGGTGTAAGGTTATTTTTTGCAGGGGATTATGGCGCGGAGGGCGGAGAAATGGCTGATGGGGAGAAGTGGGGGGGGAAAACAAAGGTGCAAGTTCCGATAAACTACGGTAAATATTGAAGTTGGGTACGAAAAGGCTTGACAATTGGATAAGTTTTTTGTTAGCATGGTGTTATGCAAGGGTGCATGGTGGACAGAGGCCGCGAGGCAGAAGAATCCGCCCTGTAGGAAGTATAACGGTGCCAGCCGGGAAAATAACTCGCCGAAGATAATTTAAGAGGTAAGTAAATATGTTGCATCTGGAATCATTGGAGCCTCGTCGTTTATTGTCTGTATTGGTCTTTCCTGACGGTACAGACATAGATTATGGAGACGTCGGAGTGGGTCGTCCTTCGGGGGAGGAAGTTATTGTGATTATAAATGACGGTGAAGAGACGGTCAACATAACGGAGCTGACTTTAGCCGGGGACAGTAATTTTACTTTGCAGAGTCCGGCGCCGGGCAAGGAATTGCCATACACGGGTTTTTTTAGCGCAGATGAAGTTGTGCCGTTGAGTCTGGGTGAAGTTAAGGTAGCGGAGATAAATTCTGAAGAAGATAACTTCAACAACTTCAATCTAGATGTGTACTAT
Organism: Sedimentisphaerales bacterium; assembly: GCA_016934515.1. Classification (GTDB taxonomy): domain Bacteria; phylum Planctomycetota; class Phycisphaerae; order Sedimentisphaerales; family SM23-30; genus JAFGSR01. The sequence goes on along the minus strand of JAFGSR010000133.1, from coordinate 7,124 downwards.
TTTGAAGCCGAGGCGGGCGAGCAGATTGTAGTAACGGCGTTACTGGAACATCAGGGTAGTCTATATACTGAGCTGTTTACAAATTACGGCAACCTGATGGATAGTGCAGATGCTTATTTTGGTTTGGGAGGTTCAAGTATTTACGGCAATCCGGCGGTAATTGAATATCCGGCCTATTACAGCGGAGGATATTACCTGGTAGTTGAAAGCTCCAGCCAAGATGTCTATCCGGGATATTACAAGCTGCAGGTTAACGCGAATCCTCAAGGTACGATTCCGGAGATTGATTTTGATACAGATGCAGTGGGTAGTAAAGGGACATATACGGGAATACTGAACGTGGATCCGATAGCAGTTGACAATTATGAATGGCTGTTATTTGAGGCTGCATATGGTACGGAAGTTGAGATATCGCTGGAATCATCGCTAGATGACGATCCGAATAGCGAGCAGCAGAAGGATAATTTATCGGCAGAAGTATATAACCTTTACGGGGAGTATCTAGGCTCGGTCGATACGGACAGTAAATTTCCGCTGTCGGGTACGATTTATGCGGACGGCAATTACTATGTTCGGGTGATTTATGATGAAAATTATGACATGTATCCGCCGGTAGATATTGAATATCATTTAGCGATTGAAAATTCCGGAGATCTTTTTGAGTTGAAATCGTACACGGAGATGGAACCGGTTAACGGAAATCAGCAGTATACCTGGAAGCAGATACCGGTGTGGTTGGTTCCGAGCGCAATAAAAGAGTACGAGGGTCATGCGGTTCTGAAGACGGACTTTGAAGGTGGAACGGAGCACGATTTTGCATTTTATGGTAACGGTGTTCCGGGGGACCTGCAAATAACGAATCTGGAAGTTACGAATTTGCCGGAATTTCCGTATGTGCCGGAAGGTGAAATCGTGCCGGATTTTGTTCAATCGGGTAAAAGTACCGATGTTTCAGTCTCGATCTGGAACAGTGGACTTGGTGACATTGATCAGGTGCCGCAGATTAAATTTGTGGTGAGCGAGGATCACATATTTGGCAACTCGGATGATATTCCTCTGGGAAGTCCGATGGATTTATTGCCGCTATACAGTTTTACGCAGATGAACTTTGAAGCGACGCTGCAAATTCCAGCGGGACTGAAAGGTAATTATCGGATTATGGCAGGAGTTGATTCATATAACTTTATCCCTGAGAATGAGGATTTGCTGGATCCGGTGCCGGCATATGCGGACACAAATAATGTAGCCTGGACGGCCAAGATGATATTTTCGCCGGACGATGCGTTGATAGTTGATTCGGTGAAGGATTATTTTGATCAGTCGATAAACTACGGGAACCGGCTGCTGGGGACGGTCAATACAGAATATGTGTGGATTTATAATCGGGGAGACGCCGCGATTGTTGTGAGTGGATACGAACTGGCAGAAGGGATTCAGTTTAAGCTGCCGGGCCCGTCGGATCAGAATTATCAAGTGATGCCGGTTTCGATCCCATCGGGAGAATCCCGGGCGTTTCCGGTGATTTTTGTTCCTACGCAATATGCCCTGGACGGCAATGATTTTTACAGTGACATGCTCAGTTTTCACGGAAACAGCGGATTGGACTTTTCGGTGGAACTGGCAGGTAATGTGTCGGGTCCGGATCTTAGGATTCTGGAAAATTCGGGTGTAGCGGAAAATGACGACCAGATGGACCTGGGTCAGATCCGAATAGGCCAATCTTCGGATCCGCAGAGTTTCACGCTGGTCAATCTTGGCGACCAGTATCTTTACATTAACCACATGGATTTTGGCGGAGGCGAATTTAGTGCATTTAGTTATGTCCCGGACGTAAAATTGCCGCTGACGCTGGCGCCGGCAGGAAACCCCGGTTCCAGCTATGATTTCGAGATGATTTTTTCGCCATATTCGACAGCAGGGTTTCTGGAAACTCTAACGATCAAGAGCAACGAAAACGCAGGTAGTTATGTGATAAATCTTGAAGGTCAAGGAATTGCGCCGGAACTGGTGGTTCATGAAACATTGGGTGATATGGATGACAATTATCTGCCCTTTGGTTGGCATCCGCTGGGTGAGGTAGCGACGACCGAGATTACGCTGAGTAATTACGGTAGCGACGCGTTGACAATATACGGCTGGAGTTTCAATAACGCGATTGCGGACGATTTTTCGGTTGACATTATCAACGATCCGACGTTTAGCGGTGACGATGTAGTGTTGGGCGCTAATGAATCGATTGTTCTACAGGTTAGTTTTCTGGCACCGGGAGAGGGAGCCTATAGTGACACGCTGACGATATACAGCGATGACGGAGAGCATACGGTGAACCTGTCGAGTTTGGCGGGTCAGTCGGCGAAACCCTCGCTGCAATTTATTCATGAAGGCAGCTATATTGAACAGCTTGATCTGGGAATGGAAGATATTTATATGGGGCAGTTCGATACGGAGCTGTTTTATATTAATAATAACGGTGCGGTGGAATTGAATCTGTCGGAGTTGGAGTTGCAGGGAGTGGGCTTTAGTTTGATACAACCGATGGTAACAGAAGCGATAGTGCTGCAGCCGGGTGAAAATCTTCCGGTAGTGGTTCGTTTTGACGCAGCAGCTGAGCGAGGTACGGGGGATTTCTTTGGGACGTTTGTAATCAGCGGTACGGCCGGTGATTTTTCGGTTCCGATTGAAGCAGAAGTGGTAACGCCGGAGATATCACTGAATCCACATGACGTTTTGGATTTTGGTATTATTAACGAAAGTGAGACGGCTGAGCAGTTGCTGGAGGTTTCGAACCTGGAAGGCAGTGCGGAGCTGGTTATTTCGGAATGGCTGATTAATGATCCGCAATTTTCTGTCGAGGTGCCGGTGGATAATCTGGTGGGTGGGCAGATAGTGATTCCGGCGGGCGGCGTGATAAATCTGACGGTTGTATATCAGCCGGACGAATACGGCAGTGTAAGTGAAGCGACGATACTGACGTTGATATCGAACGATTACGACGAGCCGATAAGCGAAGTTGCTTTGGCAGCTCAGAACCTGGGGCAACCGGTGGAATTGGCATCGAAGACGAGTTATGGTTTTTATGATTCCGATGGAGATCTGGTCCGGATCACGATGACAAGCGGTTCGGCACTTTTGTATCTCAACAACGGCCAATTCAGCGGCGGGGACATTGAAGTGCTAACTTTGCTCGACACCAACGCGAGTACGAAAGTGACGGTTTCGGTTCGCGGCGAAACCAGCATCGAGCAGATTATTTCGGGAAACAGCCTGGGGATGCTAAACGCCCCCGGTGTTACGGTGCACGGCATTGATATCACGGGTTCGTTAAGCCAGATGTTCCTGGGAGACGTGGCAGCGAACTCTCAAATTAATATCAGCGAATCCTCGAAACCTATGGTTATTCGCGCCGAGGACATTTACGAGAATGTGGATTTCGATCTTACCGGAATAAAAGTAAAGACCTTCCAAGCTAAATCATTCGGCCCAAACGGCAGTCTGCTTGCCAAAGACATTAATATCGCCAACATTACCAATGGTAATCTGGACGCCGCTCTGGTTGCCCAATCGGGCAGTATCAATCGCACAATCGTTCGCGGGGACATTGGCGGTGATTTGCTGGCGGATAAGGAGATCGGTTCGGTTTTGAGTAAGACGGGGAGTATATCCGGTTCATTAGTGGCTTTGAACGGCTCGATCAACCAGGTTAATGCGCGGGAAGATATTTCGGCCAACGTCATTGCCTTGCACGACATCAATGTGCTGAGTACCCGAGCGGGGACCTTCAGTGCAACAGTCCGAGCCGAGAAGATTAATTCTATCGCGGCAGTAAACATGGACCAGGCAATCGTCAGTGCGGCCGATTATCTGGGTACGGTGAACATTAAGGCTGACGTGCGAGATTCCCATGTTTTGGCTGGTTACGATATTGGGATGGATGGGATGCCGGACAATGCCACGGATGTTCTGACGATGGGCGATATTAATCAGTTCCGTTTTGGTGGAGAATTCAGTAATACCTATGTAGCTGCGGGTGTGATGACCGAAAACATATATACCAGCCTGTTGCTGGGGTCAGCCTCCGGTCGAGAATACAGCAGCGGAAAAGGTGCGATTGGCCGAGTTCAAGGCACCAACATAGATTTCGACAGCGGCGGAGCGAGTTTTGGATTTTATGCCGCCGAGACAATTGGAACCAACCTGCTGGCCCAGGGGAATTTTGACGTACTGGGCAATCTCTAGCCAACTGCGTGGGCAAACGCATTGACCGCCCAAAGGTTGAACGGTAAAATGGTTTCGATAAATGTCGGAACAAGCACGGGTTTTTGTAATTAAATCCGTGCTTGTTTTTTTTTGCGACGACAATAAACTGAGATCATGAAAATCAGGGTCTGTTGCAATCGATGTGGGTATGGTTTTTCGATAGACGGTCGGTTTGCCGGGCGGGCATTTCGTTGTTCCAACTGCAACGGTATAATAAAGACGACACGACTAACCAAAGCATCCGGCACGGAGGGATCTCTGCCGAATGCAGCAACGAATCAGATCGGGGCGGAATCAGCAGTTGACGAGAAGCAATTATGGCCCGGAGTACCTGAGTTTAAAAAGCCAAGGACGTCGCCTGAGGAAGTCCCAACCGGAGTTGCGGAGACGGTATTTGATACGGGCAAAAATGAAACAGCAGCAGAGGGCTATGAACCGGAGAAGGCATTTCGTCAGGACTTATTGAGATTTATATCGCCGATTCAAACCGTAGGCGAGTTGTCGACGTTTATTTGTTTGGTGATTTTATTTGTGGGGTGGCCATATCTGGAGATTGCAAGTTCCTGCTGCTGTGCCGGTTTCTTGATTAAATGGGGATGCGTCGGCTGTTTGTGTTCATTTATGTTTAACATAATAACTGAAACCGCGGAGGGATGCGACGAACTTCCCTACCTGGATTCGCTTATGGAGGCAATAACAAATCCCTGGACACAAATAATTGTTCCTTTGACTAATTTTTTAGGGGCACTATTTTATGGGACACTACCAAGTTTAATCGCTTTTTTAATATACAGCTTAATTACAAAAGATTTTGAGGTGTCTAATCAAACAGTCCAACTCATATTTTCGGTATTATCGCTTGGGGGATTGTTCTTCTGGCCGATGGTTGCGTTGATTTTGGCCTACGACCAGCTGTTACTGCTTTTACGGCCGGATATTATTTTTCGTTCAATCATTGCTATCTGGAAACCTTATCTGATTGCGTGGGTTGCCTTGTTGATTGTATTTGGTGTTTTGTTTTTTGGGCAGTCAAACCTGCCGAATTTCCAGGACGTAGGATTTGAATTAACTCCAAAAGTGTTTGGTTATGTGGGTGTACAGTTAGTTTGTTTGATAGTATTTATATATGCGATGCGGGTGATTGGGTTGCTGTATCGTCATTTTGACGACCGGCTGAGTTGGGCGGAGCGTAGTGATCCCAAGCATCCTTTGGAGAAGGATTGATTTGCTCTAACAAGCTAATCCTGGAATTTTTTAAAAACCAAGTTTGATTTGTGTTAATTATTACCAGTGGCCAGGGAGCGATGCTGGTCCTGATAGAGGCCGATTTTTTCGAAAGGAATCGGTTTGAAGCCGGGGATTTTTTGATAAACTAGGGAGTCTTTTTTCAAGCGAAAATCGCGAATGGAATAATCGACGAAGCCGGGGTCGTCGGAGGTGAGAAAATTATTCTCCAGTCGAGCCCATCTTTTGTCAGGGTCCTGCCAGGAGCTGCGAACGGAAACATTTTCAATTATGATATTTCCGCGTGGTTCGTGGGGATTTTCATCGAGTATGCGGGCGAGTTTGGGATAACGTGTGCTCCAGGGAGGTTTATCGTAGTTGACCTCTTCGAGTTTTTCATACATGCGGTGGCTGGCGCCTTTTTTCTGGTACTTTGCTGCCCAGCCGATACCGCGGGAATCAATGTGAATGGGTTTGTCGCATTCGATAAAGATATTGTTCTGAACGATGTTATCGCGGCCGCCGCCAATAAAAGCAGAATAACGAGTGCGGTAGAAAATGTTGCCGAAGATTCGGGTAGAGCTGGCGGAGTCGTCGAGGTAAATGGTCATGGAGCCGTGACCGGGCAGGCTGGGGATATCATGGAAATAATTGTAGCGGACCTCATTGCCGCGAATGGTCCAGTTCCGTCCGCAGTAAAACACTCCGACATCGCTGGTTTCCAGGCAGACGCTGTGGACATCGTTGTATTCCATAATGTGTTCGTTGCCGCCATAAAGCACCGCGGCGTGGGGGGCATTGTGAATCAGGTTGTGAGCCATGCGGTTGCCGACGCCGTTTAACGAAATTGCCGGCCGATAGGTTTTTTTTCTCTGGGCAAAATGGTGGATGTGGTTGTTTAGGGCGTAATGTTCGGCGGGCGTGAGGGTTTTACGGTCGCCGCCGGAAAGGGAGATTCCCGTCGAGCCGATGTTGTAGATGTCACAACTTACCACGCCATTATGCCGGCCGAGGCTAATCGAAATCGCTGAGGTGCCGAGGTTTCGGAATGAAGAGCCGGCGATTAAGTTTTCGTCGCCCCCTTGAATCGAAATTGCCGAACCTCCGGACACCTCGAAAATCAAACCTACAATAAGAACCTGTGAAGCATCCTTCAACTCCAGCAGCGGAGTTCTGAGCAGGGATAACTGCACGTTAGCTTTATCAAAATTATCGGGCGGCCAGAAGTACAAGATTTTTTCTTTGCGGTCCAGGAACCATTCGCCGGGAGAATCGACTTCTTCGAGCAGATTCAAAGCATAATAGCGTTGGTCTTGTTTCAAGCCATAACCATGAGGAGTAGCAAAGGTGATTTGTTTTTTTTCGGTGTCGATGTGCTCTACTTTGATTGCTTCATCGGCCCAGTCGTGAAACCAGTAGCCATGCAGCCAAAGTTGGTCAGCAGTTTTCCAACGTTGGGATCGATTGCCCTGGAATTCAAAAGTTCCACCCCGATTTTCCTTATCCCCCCAGCGGGTCATGGTGCCTTTATCAATGATTTTGCCGCATTTTTCCCAACCTTGACGCCTGCGTCAAAAGTTTGCTCAGGCAGCGATGCTGAGCGTTGAAAATCTCTCGAACTTCCGGCAATGTAATAAAAATCG